>JAYRWZ010000061.1:0-6945 GCA_041917875.1 Chloroflexota bacterium
TGCGAGTACCACTGATTTTCCCCGGTTGATCAAATAATGGTGAACCACCTTTAGACCAACGGAAACTTACCCATGACGGTGCAGGGTTGCCTGAAGCGGCATCATAGATGGTGGTTTGAACTCCATCTATATTGCTGCGAATAATCGGACGGGAGCGTAGGGTAATATCACCTCCCGAACATGTACTGTCAATAGGACCGGAAGCAAATGTCACCACAGGTACCAATTCGTGAGCACCCATATAAGGTGGTGTCATACGTGCTGTTGTGTTAATATCGTCAGAAACATTGCCTACTGCCGTATTATTGAAAGCAGGTGTACCGCGAAGTTGGCTTTCCGGTTGGGTCAAGAATGTTGATGTTACTCCGGTAAACACCAAAGGTACAGAGCGTGAGTTCAATTCAAAAGTGCCGGAACGGAAAGCAGCCAAATTTGTACGATTAGCGGATGTATGCCAGCCAATATTTGCGCCGGCTGTAAATAAATTATTCCAATCCGATTGGGTTGGGAATCCGCTTACAGCAATATAATAAGCATAACCGAGACCACGATTATAGAAAATATTATTGACGACACGCAAACCCGTAGGAAGCGATGAACTGATATTAAATGCTGCCGCAGTAGCACTTGCCGGTGCATTCACATTCACGGTATTGTGGAAAACATTAGTATTCGTTGCAGAAACAACCGAGATACCCATAGCAACACTTGAGATACCATTGCCTACATTAATCATATTGTTCGCAATGGAAGCAGGAAGTGCAGCGGTTGCTGAATTTATATTGAATCGGATACCGGTACCCAATGTCGTCATAGCTATTCTATTGCGCGCAATAACAGCATCGTTCACCAATCTCTCAAGGTTAATACCAAAAGCACCCGACGGATTAACAGTTGAACCGTTTACTTGATTACTGATAATGCGCGGAGCCGTTGCTCTTTGAACATAAATACCTTGTGAATAAAATCCATTAAGTGTATTATTGTTAATACTAAGATTATTGATAGGGTTGCCACTCACACCACCATCAATCATAATACTCACATCACCATTCGTGAATGTATTATTGCTAATACTAAGATTGATAGGGGCATTCGTTGGCTCAGAGTAAATCAAAGCATCATTGGCTCCGCCGATAATGCCGCTTCTTCCTTGGAAACGACAATTAGAAATTGTCACATTGTCTGTGCCATTGCGTAACCAGAAATTACGACCTGCAACTGCTGAAGCTGTATTAATCGCAAAAGTCATATTGCGGAATGTAATATTATCAGCTCCATTTAACTGAACGGTATGATTATTCAACGATGTATTAGCAGATGAGACAATTACATTATTGGCATTGCCACCGGCAGCAGCATCGGCAGTAAAAGTCACAGGGCGTGCAGGTGAACTGCCCGGAATGCCTTGCACGGTCTGAGATATTTGACCAATAAGCATTTGTTCATTGTAAGTACCGGGACGAACTCTAAACTCTACTGCACCCAAAATACCGCCAAAAGTTAGAGCCGCAGAAACATCAGTGAGATTGGCAAACCATTGACCGGGAACAGGTGCGCCGCTTACATAATAAATACTTGGATTGAGTGGGTCGGTACTACCATTCAAAGCCATTGCTACAAATCCTGTTAAGGAATTATTTGCCAAGTTACCATCACCGGGACCCTGTGAACCAACTGAATTGGTTAAGTTAATTGAAACTGTATAAGGTTGCAGTGGGTCACTGAGAGGTAAATTTGAAGCTAAGGGTACATAGACAGTACCACCAACAGCCAAATTACCTGACCAATTTACTGAACCGCTTCTATTTTGTGGACCGGTGATTGTGTAGTTTGCTGTCACAGATGCTAAAGCACCACCACTGACATTCTGAAGAATAAAACCAATATCATACGTTCCTGCACCCACCGGAGGATTAATTGACGTAGAACTGCCCGGATTTGCCAAAACAATAGCGACCGGAGAAGGATCAGGAGTAGGAGGAGTAATCGAAATTGTATATGCTTCGGACTCACCATAGGTATAATAGCAAGGATCGGTATTGGAAATATAAGTATCTTGGTAGTATTGCGTACGTATCAACATTGTACGTGTTCCATTAACCGTAGCCGGAGGTGTAAAGTTTGTGGTGATATCTGACTCTGCGTCCTGTGTACCTCCTTGGAACATAATTCTTTCACTTACTTCATACACACCGTTGCTGTTATAGTCAATCCAAGCATATACCCAACCTTGTCCATTGGCAGCCCATGAACCATTAAAACGTGTACGCACGGTAAGGGTATTCGAGGCACCGGCTAAAGCACTATGGCCTACATTACCGTAGAAGGTATAGGCACCGGTACACCCCGTTGAGTACTGTGTGGAATTAACTGTAACCCGTGTTATGATGGTTTCATAAGGGTTCGCACATGCTCCAAAGGACAAAGGCGTACACTGTGACGATGCTTCTTCTGTGAAGAAAGTACTGAGGATTAACACCATACAGGCATAAAGCAATTTCCTGTAACTTGTTAATCTAATCGTAGATAGTGTCATAAAAGACTCCCGATTAAGTGAATAATGTAATATAATTTTACTGTGATGCTATACTATTTTTTCAATAACTCCAAACTCTTCCTCAGGTAAACCACATCGTTTTCGACCCAACCCACCCAAGACAGTTTGCTCTGTTTGTCAAACTAAAATAACTCATTTTTATGAATTTTTATATATCCTCTAAACATTTTTTTGACAATTCTCTTAAAAGTTGTCCCATATTCTCAAACTCTTTGACCCTCTTTTTCATCAAAAGTGTATCATTTTGGATCATCTTTGATGAGAGTGATAACATAGTATCTTTTTCTACATCTCGAGACTTTTGCATCATGACTGATGAAATTTCCTTTTTGTATTTCTCAGTACATATCTGATGTGCCTGTGGACCGACCTTCGCATGTTCACGCATACATTCGCACCAATCATTGAGTGTAGTTTTTGCTTTTTCATTACTTGTGGGAACTGCGCATGCAGCTACTAAAAATGTAATGACACAAAAAATTACATTTTGTAACAGACTGACCGTGAAAAATAATTTTTCGCCTCTTTGTCTTCTTATCATAGCATTACGACCTTATCTACCTGACTTTAAAGTGACCTTTTTGACCTGCTTACTTTTTATCAGAAAGTTAGCACTTTGGCTTAGATAACCGGAACCACAGTAAAACTCATGCTTTCTGTTCTTTCCATTTTTTAACTCCACTACCGCATATCGTTGCGAAGGCGCAGCCATAACAATTTCAGAGTTCAGCGGCTTTGATATAAATGTCTGCACATAACCGCCATTAGTGGGTGCGCACAAAGCAATGCGCGTGTTATTATAGGATGGTAAAGCAATAATTCCACGTGAGTCACCATGAATACAGATTCCACTGACGAGTGCATCTTGAGGTATAAATCCACCGTGTCCGTCACCGCGTAGGAGCAAGCCGTACCCGGCGTCATAACGCCACGCTTCCACATCCGGTCCGTAAAAATTGCCGGAGATAACGATATCAAGATTACCGTCTTCATCAAAATCTTGAATCACTGACCCAAAAATGGGTGATACCTGCGCCAAAGGTGGTAAGCTCTTTGGTCGAAATTTACCATTGCCCAGATTTTCTACATAAAGACTGTGCACAGCATTGAGTGTCATTTTATGGGATGAGTCAAGGGATCCCTTTGAAAAAACATCATCAAAACTCAACTGTACATAATCTCTGTATAAAGGAAAGCGTTTACGTAAGATGGGCATTTGGTTATAAAATGCCATAAGTGAGCGAACAGCATAGCGTTTATCATTCTCCCAATATGTCATCAAATGGTCTATACTGCCATTTTTGTCAAAATCATTAGCATAAAATTCGATGGGATACTTTTCTGATCCTTTGTAGCGGATATTCGCTCCAAAATTACCTACGATGTAGTCTATGTCACCGTCATTGTCAAAATCGCCACCATTGATGCTGTTCCACCAACCGTAGAGCGTATTAACACCTGTAGTTTCTGTTATCTCGGTTAATTGCCCCCCATTATTCTTGAAAAATCGCATTGGTGACCATTCTCCCACAACTATCAGATCCAGCCAATCATCATTATCGAAGTCTGTCCACAATGCTGATTGCACCATTGATGGATTAGTGATAAATGACGCAGCAATATTTTCAGTTACATCAATGAACACGCCATTGTTGTTAAGCAGAACATAACTTCGAGGCATTGAGGGATAGTTTCCTGCAATATTTCTTCCTCCTACAAACAAGTCCATATCGCCGTCATTATCTATATCACCGGCTACGACACAAGAAGTGCTCGTCAGCATGAGCGGCAATGAACCAAGCGAAAAATTGCCCATTCCATCATTGATATACAAACGATCCTGCATACGTTCCGGCTCATCTGTGATAGATTCATTACCACCATTGGCAACATATAAATCCATATCATTATCATTGTCTATATCTAAAAAAACGGCACCTTGCTGCTCACAAATTGTATCAAAAACCGATTGGCGCGATTCAATAAATTCACCCGATGCCTGTTGAAGAAATAAACGAGGACGGCTATTTTCCGGTGAAGATATATACATATCGAACAAACCATCATTATTGACATCGGCACTCGCTATGCCGGGACCATTCATAGACAATCGTTTGGGCAATAATCTTTCGCGGAAAAAATCATCAAATACATTTTCTTGATGTTTATAGGGAATTGCTACAGAATTTTTTGAAAATAATGGTTGTGTTTTTTTTTCTTTAGCGGACAGCGTTTTATTTTGTTGTTTTATCGGTGTTTTACTATATGTTACTTTTAGCTTTTTATTGATGGCAACATTCTTTAACTGTTGCTTCGTTCCATCTGGCCAAATTACCTGTAATTCTTTTAGTGGTTTATTACTTGGAAATCCGAAATAAGCAGATGCGTCCACCGATGACACAAATCCGCGTGTACGCTGCAGTTCAATGGTTTGCCAGACGGTATCCTGAAGTACTTTAATTCGTGCGCCCAGACCCTCTGTATTCTTATCTTTATATTCGAGTTGTACGGTAAGGTAATTTTTTGTTCCTCTATCATTCGCAATATTTTTATAAATTGTTGCCAATGAATCAATATTATTAACAACAAGGTCAAGATCCCCATCATTGTCGAAATCAGCATAAGCAAAAGCGACACTATTGTACGGCTCTGTAAATCCCCAAGCTTCGCTCACTTGATGAAATTGTAAATTTCCTCCGTTCTTGTACAAATAATTATTAACATGCGTTCTGGGAATATTACGAAAAATCTGTGTATAATCAGTCTCAAGATTTCTGTCTGTATTGATGTTGAGACCTTTTACAAACTCAAGCGCTTCTTTACCTATGCCCAGTTTTAACAGTGTCTCGGAAGTAATACCGAACTTTGTAAAATCTCTGTCCATCACATCCCACGTTAGTCCGTTGACAACCATCAAATCTTTCCAACCATCTAAATCGAAATCAGCGAACATAGTAGCCCAACTCCATTCTGTCGCTGCTGTGCCCGCCATATAAGCAATATCGGAGAAGGTGGTGTCCTTACGATTAAGAAACATACAATTTTTTATCATTTGGGATGAGTCAAATGCCATACTGAATGAAGACATTGTCTCGAATTGTGTATTACGACGAGCGTGATTTTCCGGTAGCATATCCACAGAGTAAATATCCAAGTAATCATCATTATTAAAGTCCGCAATATCATTCCCCATACTGAACAGTGCAGTATGTTTCATCGCTTTTTTTGTTATATCTGAAAATGTACCATCTTTATTATTGAGATATAAATGATCCGGTTCTTCAAAATCATTTGCAATATACAGATCAAGCCACCCATCATTATTGATATCGCCTGCTGTACAACTTAATCCAAAACCTTCATGACGTATTCCGGCTTGTTCAGCCACATCCGTAAATGTCATATCACCATTGTTACGGAACAACTGACTTCGTACTCCTTTATGTAAAAATCCGGGACGATCAACGCCATTAAGTACGACAAATAAATCCAGATCACCATCATTGTCATAATCGAAGAAAGTGCCTTGTATGGAATTTGCTACAGTTGCAATCCCCATTTCTTCCGCTTTATCGGTAAATGTGCCATCACCATTGTTAATGAACATTCTGTTGGCATCGAACCCATACTTAGCAACAAATATATCCAGGTCATTATCGCCGTCAATATCGACCATAGTCGCTCCAAACGACGCTCCCACAGAATCATTCAATCCAAGTGAAGCTGCTGCCTCTTCAAATCGTAAACCGCCTTTGTTGATAAATAACTTGTTAGGAGACATAAAACGCGTCAAGTATATATCAACCAAACCATCCTTGTTGATATCGCCAACTGCTACGCCGCCGCCCGCTATGGAAAATAATGTGCTGCCTGTCTTAAAGGACTGTGGGCCGGGAACTAAGTTAAGAAAGTTAATTCCTGTTTGTTCTTTTTCTAGCAGTTGAAAAATAGGGACATCAACAGAAATCGGCTCTAAAGGGCGCGGCTGCATAGATCTTTGGACATGTGAATGCTTCGGCTGCTCGGCAGAAACGATATTCATGCATGACAGCAGTAGCATTATAAATATGGTGACTTTATTCATACCGTGTGCATTATTTTGGTTGTATCTTTACAAAAATATAATGTGTATGCTAAACAATACATACATTTTCTTTCTCCGGTTGCTGTGAACAAGGAATTGCTCTGATGTAAAAGCAGGATATATAGAAACAATAAGAGAGTATAATTGAAAAGTATGGTCCCCAAAAAAAAAGCCGATGATGATTTCATCGGCTTTTCAATTTACGAAAGTTTTTCCGCTTTCTTCACTTTTTGTGCTTATTTAACATATATCATGCGGCGGGTCAAGCTCTGACCATTCGCTGTCAATGTGTAATTGTAAA
>JAYRWZ010000062.1:0-20192 GCA_041917875.1 Chloroflexota bacterium
GCATTGCATATTTATATGGAAAATCCTTACGTGAAAGAGCTGAACGCCTTATTGCTATTGCACATCCCAATCATCGTGAAGAACTTGCAAAGCAAACATTTGAACTGTATGGTTGGAATATTTCCTAATGTACTAAAGAAGTTATTATTATGACAAATTCATCAAGAGCAGATATTTTATTGCTTCTCATATCATTAATTTGGGCAGCCTCATTTATTATTATTAAGTATGCACTTGATGATGTTCCTCCATTCTTATTTACGGGATTACGATTTTTCTTGGCAAGTAGCATCGGATTGATTCTCTGGGGTAAATATCTGCGGTCTATGACAATCAAAGATATACAACAGGGTACCGTTTTGGGATTAATATTCGGTATTGGTTTTTTATTGCAAACATGGGGATTACAATTTACAACGATTGCTAAAAGTTCATTTATCACCGGTTCGATGGTCATATTTACACCGATTGTGTATTATCTGATTGAGCGTCGTCCCATTACACTCATGCAGAAAACAGGTGTAGTTATTGTTACCGTCGGATTATGGATTTTCACAGATCCTAATTTTACATCGGTTAACCGCGGAGATATTGCTACATTATTGTGTGCTCTCTTATGGGGAGTGTATATTACATTAACCGATGTTTACACATCAAATCGTGATGATATTTTAGAACATTCTGCACGATTAACATTACTGCAATTTATCAGTACTTGTGTAATTTCAAGTATTGCTTATTTGATCTATGAACACAGTTCAATGGCTGATTTTCAACGATTAGTACACATTAGCTTCACAACCCGAGATGCATTTGTTGCTATAGTATATACTGCTGTTTTGGGTTCGGTGATAGCCACATATATACAAACACGTTGGCAAAGAGATTCCACACCCGTAAAAGCAGCTTTGATTTTTTCTTTAGAACCGATTATTGCCAGTCTTTTGGCATATCTGTATATCAATGAGCAATTTGGTTGGCGTGAGTTTGTTGGCGGAACCATAGTTCTCTTAGGTGTTCTGATGGGGGAAATAGGGGAAGGCGTTTACAATGCATTGAAAGGGAAAAGTAAATAAAAAAAAAAGCAAGCGGTTACAGACCTCTTGCTTTTCTCGGCGTATTTTACATATTAAAGTCACAATTTTTGTCGCGTAATAAATAATCCTTTATCAATCTTTAAGAAAAATTCCTGATAAAATTTCATGTCGTCCACCTCATTCACTTGCATAGGATCGCCAAAATTATCTAATATTTTTGCTGTAAAGCTTGCACGAACACGAATTTTCTTTCCAAATTCTTCGACATAGACCGTTGCTTCCACTGTTTTGAATTTTTCAAATCTTTGGGGTTGTTCCGATGTTGTACGAGTGCGTTCACGTGTATTGTTTCTGCCTCCCATTGCACGGAAGATGCTTTCCCAAAAATCATCGGATGCCGATGACGATGTGGTTGTTGTGCGTGATGATGAAGTGCCATTAGAAATTTGTGTTTCTTTGATTGCCGATAATAATCCCAAATCAACAACTGCATTCTTGACAGTAAATCCGTCGTCTTGCAAAACGCTCAACACCGATTTCATTGCCGTTTTTACATCCGTAGAATCAAATTCTCTTTGCTGATATTGCCTTTTTTGTAATTGTGTCTGGTCGGCGGGTCGCGGCGGTGGTGTTCTTTGTTGATCAATAACCAAACAACCCGACAAAAAAAATGTTACTCCGAGAATCGAAAACAGAATTGTTTTCATACAATTTCCTTTCGATAATTAGAATTTACTTTGATGATAGCTGAACGTATCTACTTTATCATTACCATCAAATTTAATCACTACGGTCAATGTTCTTTGTGTTTGTGATGATGCCCCCGCACGCTGTGAGCCGGCTGCTAAAAACAGAAACCACCCCATATTACTTTGATCATAACTTACTTCTGTTGCAATTTTATCATAGACCCACGTTTCTCTGCCATTATCATCGCGTGTGGTGATATTCGGTGATCCTAATGCTTCGGCAACTTCCGCACCGGATATTCCTTTTTTGATAAATCTTTTAACATTACCGGCTGTAATTTCTCTTTCTGCTGTTGATCCTAAATTCTCTCTGTGATCGCGAGCGGAAATACATGCAAAGAGTGTTGTGCTGCAAACTAATGCTACCAGAGCAAGTGTTGTGTGCTTTTTCATGCTGTGTTCTCCAGAATTTGAAAAATAAATTTGTTTCGAAAAAAAAGTCAAGTATTAAAACATCCATGTAACGCCAATTCCTACGCTGAGAATATCGGCATGAACTATTGCCCAATCAAATTTAGTGCTGGCATCTTCAATGTTTGCTTTTGATAAATATTTTTCTTCACCATAAAGATACCGAGCATATATATCCAATAATAATGCCGTATGAGTGGAAGGTAATTCTACAAAATCAACTAAACGAATTTGCAAACCTGTGCCAATACCATAATTCCAAACTAGTTCGGTATGTGACATACTCACATGCGGATTACCATAAGGTTTTAACTCAAAGGATGATGAATAAATATTCGCACCGGCAGTAAGCTCCACATAAGGGAAAAGATAATGCGTAATTTGCGGCTGTAATCTCGTATGAAACAGTATTGGCACCATTGTCGTGGATGTTTCAAGTGTGTCATTAACTTTCAACCCCAAAACGGTTCTCGGTAACATTTGTCGGTCACCCCCATAAAAAAGCACATCCACATTTAACCCGAGTGTTATTGGCACCGGATTGAAATAATAACCGCCTTTGATGGAAAAACCATGCGCATTATTGCCAAGCAGACCTTGAAAGTAACCATCCTGAGGGTTACCGTTTATAAACAAGATTGACCCATAACCGTGCAATGGCTTTTCTATCAACTCCTTGGCTGCCCTAATATCTTTTTCGGTTTCATTTTCGGGTTCTTTATGTTTTGTGTCTTGCGCACAGATTGTGCACACTGTCACAAAATAAATACTTGATAATATCAATAATGTTTTCATATTATCCTTCATTGCTCACACTTTGATCAATTGAATAGCCTCGATTCTTTGTAATACCGGAGGATGCGAATAATTGAGAAATACATATAAACGATGCGGTGTCAAGTTCGACAAATTATGAGCGGAAAGACGTTTCAATGCCTGTATCATTGATTGTGGATTATGTGTTGTGCGCACTGCATAACTGTCCGCTTCAAATTCATTTTTGCGTGAAAACATATTAAACAAGATACCCAATATCTCACTCACCGGGCTATACATCATGCTGAAAAATACTATGCTCGCATAAATGGACGTTTGTTCGATGAAAAACGCTGCACTTAACTCTGAATTGTTCATAAATAATGACAATATAAAAAACAAAATTCCGGATTGAACAAATGACAGCACCATGGATTGCAAGATATGCTTGTGCTTATAGTGTCCAACTTCATGAGCCAAGATTGCGACTAATTCATCGGTACTGTGATTTTGAACTAAAGTATCATAAAGGGCAATGCGTTTGTTCTTACCGAATCCCGTAAAAAAAGCATTCGATTTGTTTGAGCGTTTCGAGCCGTCAATGATATATATACCTGTCAATGGAAACTGAACCGATTGTGCATAATTCATCAATGCTTGTTTTAATTCTCCTTCTTCGATGGGAGTGAATTTGTTGAATAAAGGCATGATAAGTGTCGGGGCAAGAAACTGGGCAATTAGCGAGAAGATTGTCACTCCGCACCAACACCAAAGCCATGCAAATGATCCGGCAGACTCAAAAAACCATAATATGCACGACAAAAGAGGAATCCCGATGATTCCGCCCAACAACAAACCCTTCAAACGGTCTGTGATAAATGTCAGAAGCGTGGTCTTGTTAAATCCGAATTTTTCTTCAATGACAAATGTATGGTACAGGGAAAAGGGGAGTGACAATAGTGTGTTGGCTGCCATCAATGTGGTGATAAAGATAAGACCCGTCACCACTGAACCATACCCAAAACTTCGCGCGAATGTATCAACACCTGCAAAACCACCAACAAACCAAAACACCAACAACACGATAAAAGAAACGCTACCGGACCAAAGACCAAATGTGGTATTGACGCGTGTATATTCTTGTGATGAAGAATATGCCTCGGCATCGAAGGTGTCGCTAAATTCTTTCGGCACTTTGGGTTCCAATGCTTTCATGTTCACAATACTCACTATCGTTTCAAAGACATAAGCTGCTACCATTGCGGTAAGAATAAAGACGAAATATGGATTCATAACACTCTCGATTGGTTTAATTATGTGCAAAGTTACGCTTTCAATGACTATTAGTTTCCTCTTAAAGTGTTTTTGTGCGAACAGCCACTCAAAAAAAACGCCCATGAAAATTCATGAGCGTTTCGGAAACTTCTATGGCGAACTATCAATCATTCATTCATGCAGAATTAACAATGTACACCATAAGATTTCTGATCTTGACAGTTTAGCAGGTCTATCATTTGTGTCGTTGCAACTCACTTTTAAGATGGGCAATGTCAAAATGATTGCTTAACGCTGAAAATGCAACAGAATCACTATTCTCCAGCATACATACAACAAGGTCAAATATTGAAGCAGATTCATTGCGATTTGAGCTTGTTTTCATTGCTGTTGCGACGATTCTCTCTGCTTCATCCGACAGTTCTATTGAATCCTTAGAAGCCTTACGATTAAATATTGTTTTAAGTTTGAATTGAGGTTCTTTGGCTCCATGATTGAAAGCTGCATCAGAAACCGACTTCTGAAACTCTGTACTGTCTTTTACCAATTTATTTATCGTTATAGCACTATTACTTTCTTTTTGCTGTAATATTGCCAATAAAATATGCGCTGATGTGATGGCATTGCTGTTTAATTTTTTTGCAATATGCCAACTGTCTTTGACGGCAAGTCGAAAAGACTCAGATGGTGTTTCCATAATTTTACCTCTATACAAATTAATTTATTTAGAAATTTATCAACTACTTAAAAAACTCTGTGCCATATTAACCACCGTCTTTCCCATAAAGATCCGTCTGCCCGTACTTCCATTTTAGGTTCCGGTGTTGAAGTATCCGGCACATAGTATCCGGAATAACTCAATCCGCCAAGTTGATAACTAACTAAAAGAGTGTCGCCCGATGATACATTCAGTTGGTATGCGGTAGAATCATTAGCAGATAATGTTGTTGCCGGTGATACAACGACACTACCACTCCCCGCACTTATTGTCATAGAAATATTAGTTATCGTATTTGAACCTGTGTTGTGTAACATACCAGAAATGAGTGCAGTAATTGACTTCGACTTTGGGTTTTTAACGGACAATGATGTTGCTACGGGCGATTCATTGTTTGTATGACTACAACTCATAATGAATGGGATTAGTAGCAACAAAAGCGATGGCAAAGAGAGTAGAAACTTAGCGGGTTTGTGTAATTTTCTGCTCGGTTGTGTAGCAGAATCTAACACAGCTAATACTTGTTTGTCGCGCAAACACTGAATGGGGGGGGGGGAGTAAACATAAAACACTTTCATAATATTTCTGAAGAAACCAAGATATTTGGTTACTGTTAGGAATTTCAACCTAAACTGTAAGTAAGAAGACAACTTATCCACTTTCTGTTCTTCGGGAACTAAAATACAGTTTTTTGTTGATATGAGCAAATAATGTTTAAATTCTCAACCATCGCCCATGAAAATTCATGAGCGTTTCTAATATCTATGGCGGATTATGGTTTATTCATGCAAGATTGTAAAACGTAGCACTTTGTTCCCTGATTTTAGATAATAGTGACCATTAGCCAATTGTGATGTATTAATTTCCAGTACTTGTCGTGGGGGATAAACGGCTATCTCTTCGCCAAGCATAGAAAGAAGAATGATACTTTCTTGAGGCTGCGATGTATATGTTGCAAACACAATATCGTCCGCCGGTTGGGGATATATTGAAGTCAGTGTTTCCTTTTGCTCTTCAATTTTGCTTATACAATTATTTTTTCTGAAAAACGTGGGCTGAAGCATTGTGACAAATGCTCCTACACCGTCGGGACATCGCCCCATAGAAATGTCAGCTTCTTGGGCTTCAAATACCACGCTGTCCAATGTGATGCCTTCACCGGTACGCAACAATATGGTTTCTCCGCTTGCCGATAATTTGAAATTCAGATGGATATATTCATCTGTGGTTTTGTTCTCATCTGCCCAAAGAGCAAGATAACCTTTCGCCGGAATGATGCTATTGGGCGGGAAAGTGAATTTTGTGGGTTTAGTGATATCATCGCTCATGGTGAAGCCCGCAAGATCAATATCTGATGTTGTATTGTTGAATAATTCTACCCAATCCGCATATTCGTCTTTCTCATTGCGTGCATCCGCGCTGTTCGATGCCAAAAATTCATTCACAACCACATCGCCCTTTGTTGCGCTGCCCGTTTTGGCTTTTGCCGTGAAATATTCTTTACTGCTGCGCGCCGGTAAATATGTGCCCGCCGCATCACTCGAAGCATACACATAATAATGCACAATATTATCTTTCATCACAAATTCACATCCGTATTGACCATCATTGGCTGACCCGTCATTGTGTGCGCCGTCATCATACATCGGGATTGCCTCAAAATGCGAATATTCATTAAATCGAATATATACCTCAACTTTTTTTATGGCTTCTGTACCGGTTGCCATGACTTTTACATTTACTGTACTCTTTAATGCCGGAGTCTTGATCGGGTCTATCGTTACCGTGGGCGATAGCGCAGCTATTTCAGGTAATTGTTGTAAATAATTCACGCGAGCTGACATTAATTCCGTTATGCCCGGCACTACATAATTACCAATATTTACACCCGTATTCATTGATGCCGTAAATTGCTCATCACTGTAAAATTTATGGATGTCATTGCTAACTTCTGATTTGATAAGAGTGCGTAATGTTTCTGCCATTGCTATGTAATGACCATTCGCAAATATTTCCTCTAATAATGTTTTGCAATGTGCCGCATATCGCCTTTTTAAATCAGCATTATTTATCACTGCCGAAAGTAAGGGCCAGTATTTGTCCGTCCCATGCGCTGTGAAAGGTAAATTTTGCATGGCGGTTAACGATAATGTGCCCATACTTGTATTCGATGCTCCCAAAAATGGAAAACCACCAAAAGACATATTGTAATCCCAAGGGATAACATTCCAATAATCCTCGCCGTCTCGATACAAATAATAATTCTGGGAAAATACGCCTGTGTAACTGTCTAAATTCACCATCACTGAGTTAATGGCAAGCATCCACAATACACGCTCTATGTCCATCACACGAGTTATCGAACCCGGGTTTCTCGTCAATGAATCGCATAAGCTGATTAATTCTCCCCAGCCCGCTTCCGATTTTATTTCATAGAATTTCAAGTAAGCAGCGCTGTCTTGCGTGTCCAAATACAATAGATTACTTTTTGTTTGGGGTGTGGGCTTTACGGTAGGGCTGCAACTGAAAAATGCGCCTTTGGATGAACCATAACGACTCGAGCAAAATGATTTATTAATACTTTCAACATTCGAATACAATCCTAATGGCTTTTTATTCACAGTTATCGTCGCAAAATTCGCTTTTGGTGCATCAATATAATTTTTTACTATCTGATAACTCAAGACTTCACGTATCATGGATGGGTCTGAAAAACAATTTGCCAATTTTAAGGTTTTATAGCCCTGATAGGTCTGATTCTTATATTCATCCAATGCTATTGTAAACGGATTTTTTATATATGTCGAATCATAAGAACTATTGCCCTTGAATTTTACTCCCACACTATCGAATGATACGCCGTTAATCATTACTTTTTTTGCCATTGTATAGCCGTCCGCGCCGTGTTTTGCCGTGTCAAGACGATAATCCCAATTTTCAAAATCGAATTCTATCTCTATTGTTTGAATTGTGCTTATATCGTAAAAACTATCCTGACCTTGGGTTATTCCATGAGCCAATATGAACGCTGCTATACAGTAGATTGCTGTTAATTTCATGCTGTGTAATCTTATTGTTATTTATTTGACAAATTGAAGAGTTGATTGTATCATGTTATCGCTTCGGATTTCCACCCTATATATGCCTGAAGGTAATTCGCTGATGTCCATGCGCTGTTGCGGTGTATAGTTCGTGCCAACACTCGATAATGTTCTGCCCAATATATCCTTGATTTCTATCATCCATGCGTCAAATGGTGACTCGATAATTAGTATGTCCTTTGCGGGATTGGGATATAAACGAGTCTGTGAATGATGTGCCGTTTCTGCCACATTCGTCGCAATGCAATCGCTGCACTCATTAAAACACACAACCGGCAATACAGCATCTTCTCTCACAATATGATTTCTTTTTCCATCTATGCCGCAATCATCGCCGATTACCTCCGTAATGCCAAAAGGAATTTGCGAATAAAACACATAATTATAGTTCGTATTTGCCGGCGAATAGTGCAAAGCCTCATATACTTTCCCATCAAAACTGTGCATTGCCATCGCTTTTGCTCCCGTTTGCTGATTATCAAAAAGCAAATATTTAACACGTGTAGCGGCATCGGGGTTATATTTCGACATATTAACCTTAAATCTGGTCATTAACTCACTCGTTTTGGCATTGCCCGAATATTGAAGAGCACCTAAAAAGAGTGTATCGCCAAGTGTCGAATCGGCAATAAACCACCGATTATCATTAAATTCATAGCCCACCTGTGACGCTTCGGGCACTATCTCGCTATCGTAAAATTGATCGCCGTTCAAAAATTTATACTGATACACATAATTCGTCGGTATCCGATAAACGCCACTGTAAATTGTCGAAGTACCTTCTTGCACCAAACGTGCCGTGTTCGATTGCCAATTACCGCCCTCAAGACCCGCCGCCTCTTGAAAATCGCCCGTCACATGCACGCCCGTCGTATTTACCGTAAACCCTTTCATATCCACAGAAAATTTCACATACTGCGTACTGATTGCCGCATTGTTATTACCGCTTTGCACTATATATATTCTCTTGGAGGCAGTCCCGGCCGTGATAATTACCGTGCCTGTTCTTGCCGATAGACGAACATTTTGACCAACGCTCACCACTATACTGCCCGACAAACCCCCCGCGCCCGATTTATTGCTCACACTTATCCATGCATCCGACGTTTGAGCACTCCATGCCACCGATGAAATAATTTCTGCCGATTTATTACCCTCAATCGCATTAAAATACATCGTATCAACAGCAGCACTTACCATGTCTGCCGCATTCTGAGCCACTGTGACAATCACCGTTGTCTGACCTGATTTCATGTTGATGCTGCCTGTACGCGCTTCCGCCGATATATTTTTCTCTGCCGTGATAATCACCGAACCATCGCCCGTGCCTGTGACCTTATCCGTACTAATCCATGATAATTCTTCCGTCGCTGTCCATGTGCCCGCATTGCTCAACACCACCGATTTCGATTCGCCTACCGCCGCAAAACTCACGCTCGACGGCTCGACCGTAAACACCGAACCCGATGTCAAGGTCACAGACAATGTCTTACTGTCGCCATAACAATTCGCCACATTTTTTTCACGCACACTCACACTGCCCATTCCCGCAATCGCGCCCCATTTCACGCTTATTGACTTGCTCCCATTGCCCGACACAATCGCGCCGCCATCAATGCTCCACTCATACACCGAACCCTCGCCACCCGTTACACTATACGATTGTATGGACTCCGTAGCACTTTTTGCAGCACCCGCAATAGCAGAAGTCGCCGGCTTACCATATACCTCTACATAGACGCCCGACGTAGCCGAACAACCGCTGCCGCTTATTGTCACATAATACGTCCCGCTTTGCGTAGCTGTCAATATCGGATTAGCAATATTCGCATCAGAAAGACCCTCACTCGGCGACCACCTATAACTATACTGACCCGTACCAAAAGATTCTGCCGTCAATTGCACCGACTCACCCATGCATACTTTGCGCTTACTCGCTTTGGCTTGCACACCCATATCGTTGTACACCTCACAATCGCTGTAATGTTGAACTTGAGGCAATCCCGAAGGACCACCGCCGCCGCCACTCGAAATAGTTTTCGTAAACACAGTAGTTCCCGCCGGAGTCACCTCATAAAAACGGGCAGCCAACGCTATACAAATCACACTATTGCCATTAGCAAGTTGCACCGAATTGCCCATATTCGTCGTTTTACCATTGCCCACTATACGCGAACTGTACGAAACCGGCTCGAACGCTTTGCCGGCTGACTTCAAATATGTAAAACCCGACACAGGAGCCCTCACAAAATCCACCGTCGAATTAGAAGATGTGCCGCCATTATTAAAACAAGCCAACTGACCCGCATTCGCATGACCCGATTCAACCCAATGTGCATCATGAGTAACATTGATAACCGCCGAACCCGAAGTATTATAGGCAGCAGGATTGCCCCAGCGATACAAGATATCGCCGCCTTTGCCCGAATTGCCACCCTTATGGCTTGCTGCCTCTGCCGTCGTCGTGCTGTGATCAATCACATAAATCTCATTCAAAGCATGAGAACTGAAAGTAATTTGATCCAACACAGGATTATAGTCAAGACCATTGGCATGCATCCAATCCTTAGAAGTCTTATAGTTAATATTCAACAATTCCGGGCGGTCAGCCACATTCGCCGCATAATTGGGCTTGCTCGGGTCCGCACTCTGCACCAAATGATCCCATGCCTTCCATTCCCACACCACTTCGCCCGTCGTAGCGCCCGTCGGTTTGACCTCCACAATCTTATCGGGCCACATCTCAATCGCCTTAGTGCTCCCCATAGCAGCCGCCTCTGACGCACTTCGGCGCTCATAAGCAATCAACAACACATTGCCATTCGGCATCGGGTGTATATCATGATGAGAACAATAATTCGCCGTCGAATAGGTATAATTCCACAACAAAGTGCCGTCCCATGACACCTTCTGAACCTTACCGCATATAGGACCACCCGTAAACGAGTTACCCGAATTGACGACCGTGCGCAACACCGTGCCCCCCGGCAACAAATATGTCGAATAGCCCGTCCGGTCGCCCGAGTTAAATGTCCACGATTTCACTACCTTATCATTAGTGTCCAACAATTCCGCCGTAGTGCCGTTCTGCCGAGCATAAAAGTAATAGCCCGCCGCCTGCTGAGCGTGAACTTCCGTACTAACACAGCACATCAATAGAGCAAAAAGCCCGATTATCCTCACATTCATACCATCTCCCATAAAGTTATATTATTATTTCTTAACATTAACACCCCTGCAAGCCCCTTGTTACAATCACAAAACTATCAAATGTCCAAAGAATGTATTCCATTGCTTTTTATCATTTGTTTATGTAGTTACCTATACCGGAAGCGGGTATGGTGTATTATCGTGTTCGTGCAAAATATGGTAATGTGGAATCGGATTATGCACCGATAATTGTAATTGAATGGGGCAATGAGATTGGCGGTTAACTATTAAGTGTTAATGGCAAAAGTATTAATTTGCGTTTAAGAAGCAGCCATGAATCAGGGGAGTCATAAGTTGCAAGACCTTGCGGCGGTCGGGAGACAGCCCAGTTTTTTTGTTTGGATGTTTGGGAAGAAAAGTGTTAAATTGCGTTTGAAAATGGTGTTCTTGAAGGCAGGGGATTCATAACACTCTTTTAATAAACAAATAAATGAAAAAAATCAAGGCAGTTCGCAAGAGCTGCCTTGATTTTTTTGGGGAATAGGGAGAAAGTGTTATATTGCGTTTGAAATTTGGACACTATGAATCAGGGGAGTCATAGCTGTGTTCATAAATTACACTTCGTCGAGGCGGTTACCGGACTTTAACTGCCTCGATTTTTTTTGTTTGGATGTTTGGGAAGAAAAGTGTTATATTGCGTCTGAAAATACTGACCTATGAATCAGGGGAGTCATAGATCTACGGTACAACAACGACAGGGTAGTTCGCAAGAGTTGCCCTTTTTTTTGTACAGTTTGATAAGATTTTGTATAAATATTCGTAAATTGCACATGGGAGAATGATTGTGGATTAGGGGAGACATTATTGTTCTGGTACAACAACGACAGGGCAGTTCGCAAGGGCTGCCCTTTTTTTGTTTGGAATTTTAACAATATTATGCAGATATTTGTAGCAGTATTTCATTCATTTACATCAACCCCTATGAAACCGATAGTATTGATTGTGAGTTTTTTCCTTTGTTCGGCTGTTGCTTATTCTCAAACGGCAGAGGAGTATTATGAAAAAGGACTTGCAAATTCAATTGCAGGGAAATACCAAGAGTCACTCGCCGATTATAGTAAAGCAATAGAGTTAGACCCGAAGTATGCGTTGGCATATAATTATCGTGGCAATGCCTACAATAACCTTGGAGAATATCAAAAAGCGATTGCAGATTTCAATATCGCAATAGCATTAGACACAAAGTTTACCTTTGCGTACAATAATCGAGGCGTCGCCTATCGGAACCTTGGCGACTATCAGAAAGCAATAGAAGATTACAATAAAGTGATAGAGCTTGACCCAAGGTATGCCGAGGCATATTTTAACCGAGGCAATGCATATTCCAAAGTTGGGGACCATCAGAAAGCAACAGCAGATTATACTAAAGCGATAGTAGATTATACTAAAGCGATAGAGCTTGACCCAAAGTATGCCGAGGCATATTTTAACCGAGCACACACGTACAATATGCTAGGTAATCATCAGCAAGCGATACTTGATTATAATAAGACAATAGAGCTTGATCCGAAAATTGCGCGAGCGTATTTAAATCGGGGAAACTCTTATTTTGAACTTGGTTATTATCAATTAGCAATATCCGATTGCAATAAAGCGATAGAATTAGACCCGAAGGAAGCGTTGGCGTATTTAAATCGGGGAAACTCATATTCTGAACTTGGTAATTATCAACAGGCAATAGCTGACTACAATAAAGCGATAGAATTAGACCCGAAGGAAACATCAGCATATAGTAATCGAGGTAGAACATATATTCAACTTGGTTATTATCAATTAGCAATATCCGATTGCAATAAAGCGATAGAATTAGACCCGAAGGAAACATTAGTATACAATTATCGCGGTATTTCATATTTTGGACTTGGTTATTATCAATTAGCAATAGTTGAATACAACAAAGCGATAGAACTTGATCCTAAGTATGCAGTCGCATATTATAATAGAGGGGTCTCTAAACAAAAACTTGACGAATATGTCGGTGCATGTCAGGATTGGTACATAGCAAAAGAGCTCGGTTATGAAAAAGCTACTAAACTTTTTCCAAAACTTTGCAATTAAACTCTGCGCTTATTTATTGAGATAGTTTTTCTTGATGAAAATAGAGGATTACTTTCCAATGCAAAATGAGCTGAAAACCGCATTGAGAATGTCTTCGGAGGAGACCTGTCCCGTTAATTCACCAAGTAATCGAATGGCAGCGCGTGCATCAATGGCGATGAGGTCATTGCTGAACCCTTGATCGAGAGTGGCATTTGCTTGTTGCAGATGGTGTATTGCTTGGTTGAGCAATTGCGCATGGCGTGCATTGATGAGTATGTCTTTGGGTGCTTCGGTGTCCGGTTTTATGATGTCTGCTATTGTTTGTGTGAGTTGGTCAATGCCTTGAGTTGTTTTTGTTGAGATGGCAATGGTGTTTTGGGGTACCGTGAGTTCCGGCGTGAGGTCTGTTTTGTTGTGCACGGTGATGATATGTGTGGTGGGGAATTGTTCTTGTAATTTTTGTTGTAATGCTTTGCTGTGGTCTGTTCCTTGTTTTGCATCATTGATGATGAGTACAAGGTTAGCTTGTGTGATGATGGATTGTGCCAGATGTATTCCTTCCATTTCGATGGTATCTTCAGTTGTGCGGAGCCCTGCGGTGTCTGTGATTTTGACGGCGATGTTTTGAATGTGGAGCGTTTCTTCGATGTAATCGCGCGTGGTGCCGGGAATATGGCTGACAATGGCTCTTTTTCTGTTGAGCAGTGCATTGAAGAGCGATGATTTTCCGGCATTGGGGTATCCGACGAGTGCAATGTGGAATCCGGCGCGAAGAATTTGTGCGGAGCGGTATTGCAGTGCTAAGTGTTGGCAGTGATTGATGATGACATTGATATTGTTGCGGATGGTTGCTTTGTCAATGAGTTCTATGTCTTGTTCAGTGAAATCAAGTTCAAGTTCAAGCAGCCCGCAAAGTGTAATCAGTTGATCGCGCAGGTGTGCTAAGTGTTGTGTGAAGCCGCCGAGTAATTGTCTTGCGGCGGTTTGTGCTCCTATGGTTGAGGAGGCATGGATGATGTCCGCAACGGCTTCGACTTGGGTGAGGTCAATTTTTCCATTGAGGAAGGCGCGTTGGGTGAATTGTCCGGCTTGGGCAGGTGTCGCTCCGTTATTGATAAGTGCTTGGAGTATTTGTTCGACGATAATCATATTTCCGTGGCATCCGAATTCGATGGTGTTTTCGCCGGTATAGGAATGCGGTGCTTTATAGACAAAGGCGGTGACTGTGTCAATGGGGTTATTGTGAGCGTCATGGAGTATGCCATAATGTATGGTGTGGCTGTTCGCTTGTTGGAGTGTGGTTTTTCCTTTGAAACATGTGTCGGCAATGGTTATCGCATCATTACCACTGAGTCGAATGATGGCAAGCCCGGCAGTACCGGGCGGAGTGGCAAGTGCGCAGATGGTGTCTTTGGTATTATTCATGGCTGTGATGGATTGTTGATGTTTAGAAAAAAAGTATGGTACGTGGTGTCAGGAGTACATTGAAAGTGTGCAGTGTTTGCCCTTTGAAATCTTTGACGGAGACCCAACCGTTTTTTTGGCTGAATTGGGGATAGGTTGAAATCCAGAGTGTATTATTATCGGGGTGTTTTTGAATGTGATACCATTGATCATTGTTGGATTGTTTTGGGAAAAGGAGTTGCGGTTTGCTTTGCGATGTCATAAGATTAATCAGCCAAACGCCGGCACTGTCAGCGACGAAGAGCGAGTCTTCACGTGTATTGAATGTTGGTACGGAAGGGCTGCGAAATGTCCATCGTTGTGTTTCTTTGAGAGTGCGAATGTCATATTGTACGATGCCACCTTTAAGTCCGGTTGGCGTATTCAGATTTGAATACATGGCATAGAGTGTTCTGCCCTCATTAGTGATATGAAGCGAGCGCACATTGATGACATTGGTGAGTAGGGCGATTTCTTGGCGTGTTTGTCTGTTAATGACGGAGATGGTGCTTGCTTTGGGTTCATTTTTTCTGAGGTCACCATAGCCGGAGTTAGCTACAAAGATGGTTGAATTAGTCACAGCGATGCCTTCGGGTGCCGGACCAACGGCGATGTGATGCTGATCAAGTTCAAGCGTTGTCGGGTTGAATTGTTTGATACGGTCATTGAGTAAATTAATGTAACCGACCGTGTCATTGAGAATGGCAATGCGCTGAGGTTCTTCTCCCGCGCCAAGTTTGATACGTCCGGCAGATGTGCCGTCTTTGATAAGTATTTTTTCTATGGTACGTGATTTTGTGACGGGAATGAAGATGTGTTGATTCCTACGGACGATGTCATTGCCGGTATCGCCCAGTCGCTGCCCTTTGTTTTGAAGAGCAAAGTAATCATTGACCACAGTATTGGATTGATTGTCATAGCGGGAAAGGGTGGAATTATCCATGCCGAATAATCCTTCGCACAGGATATATGCGCCGGTAGAGCCGGTGATGGTATTGGTATTTTCAGGAAATTGAGGTGAAGATATGCACCCGCAAAGGATGATTGTCCATCCGAGAATGAAGTGTTTCATGAACTGCATGATTATGGTAGTGGTATTATTTTTTAGGACGGCTGACGAACATACGTAAGAGATTTTCCACATCGTCTGCGCCTTTGATGCCCGTCGGCACAGCCGTATAATCCGCATTGGCAGCAATACCGCCACCTTTGTCATTAGATCTATCGTCATCTTGTTTGGTGTACATAACCATCACAGCATAGGTGATAAGAAGGATAAATTCCAAACCAAGAGCAAAGAGAATAATGGAAGGTTCTGTGCCGGGAATGAATTTTAATCCACGTATGCCAATGATGATAATAAGTGCCGCCGCCCCGATATAGACTAAACCAAGTATGGTGTTGCTGTATTGGATGGTGAAGTAATGACGCATATAGAATTTCATAGCACCGGGTAACTTGAGCAGTGAAGTCAAACCCACAGAGTTCTGCCATTCCAAAGCTGCTCTCACCGATTCGAGGTCGGAGTATGGCATTTCAATTGCGTGAGCATAATCATGCAAGCGTCGAACATCGTTGACGAGAATATTGTCCACTATCTCTTCAAGTTCGCGGTCTGTATGTTCACCATAGAGTTTAACAGCAATATTATCAAGCACATTGACAAGTTCTCTGTACACCTTTTGGCGGAGCAATCCGACAGATTTCGGCAAAAGACCTGTCATTAATGCCGCAAAGACAATAGAAAGGTTGAAAATCAAAGGAAAAAGCGACAAAGCCGGATTAAAGAGGTACTTTGCTTCAATTTTGTTCGGATTATCGGGATGTAGATCTACTATTGCCCATTGCGTATAAAGATTGGTAGAGATAATCTCCGGTTTGGCATCATGAGAGATAAAGTAATAAGCAGTGCTACCGTCGTATAATACGTTTGCTCGCAGCAGCCGATGGAAAAACTCTTCCATCAGAGGAACACCAATAAAGCGAAAAAGTAAGAATGATGAACCAATAATGATTGCAATGAAGATAATGTATTGTACAGCGGAGTGAGTGCTTAGTTCAAAATATGTTTTCCGAGAAGTTGACATACAGCATGATGTATAAGTGAAGTAAATTGAAACAAAAGTATGAGATAAACGGCGTTTAATTACAATAAGCAGAGTGTTTCATCTGTGAAAGAATAACATAATTTATACCAAATTGCAATATTTTGGTGACAAAATGCCATATTGACGGTTAATACAAATGCAAAGTACACAAACTTCTTGTTATAGTGTTCATGAGTACTGATTTCAAACAACTTTCCGACAGTGAACTCTGCACCCTTGTTTATCAAGGTGGAGAATCGGGGAGTGCTGCCTTTGAAGCATTGTACGACCGGCATTCTGCGCGAGTGTATCTTTATTGTCGTCGAGCTATGGGCGAGATACAAGCTTTGGATGATGTGTTTCAGGAGACATTTGTGCGTTTCTATAAGAGCTTACTCATAGAGCGTGATATGAGCAATGTGCCGGGTTATTTATTACGAATAGCACGGAATTTGTGTGTTGCGGAAAAGAAAAAAAGATATAACCAAACGGTAGAATTTGATGAAGCAAATATATTGGGTCATGCTTCTTCGGTTGAATCCGACGAAATGCTTGCTTTGATTGATATGGCAATTACAATGTTGCCGGAAGAGTTTAGAGAAGTATGGGTAATGAAGGAGTGTATGGGTTTCTCATACAATGAGATTGCCGACACATTACAGACATCAATGTCAACGGTTCGGACTCGGCTTTACAGAGCCAGAAATTTGATACGTGAAATTTTAGCTCCGTACATTACGGACTTAAATACTTAAGGAAAAGTTATGACAGATTTTATGACACCCTCAGAGATGTTGAGCGCATATATTGACGGCGAACTTGATGAACAGTCAACATCGCTTTTGTTTTATACAATGGCGAATAATGTGGAGCTGCAACAAGAGCTGCAACAGCTTATGACTATCCGCACGGCAACATCTGCGTCAGCTGTGCAAGTACCTCCCTATTTGAAGCAATCTGTCATGGCTCGTACCATCGGGAAGGAAGAAGAACCGGTTGCAGTGGGTATGAGTTCTATGACAACAGCAGGTCTGGTCATCGGTGCTGCCGCCATCGCATCATTGGCAACAGCGTGGTTTCTTATTTCGGATTCATCGGATAATATTCAAAATCTTTATAATGTTTATTCTTCTCGTTCAATCGAGATACACTCCCCACAACAACCCGCCCTGTCAATCACATCACAGTCCCATAGAACACCGCCGTCTGAATTGCTTCATAATGAAAATCCGGCGCTATCTCAGTCGCAAGTTTCTCGGAGTAGAAATAATTCATCTTTACCGAGTTCGCTGCATGCAATATCCAATACAACTTTTGATGGAGCGCCGTCCATTGAAGATAATATAACTTCTACACAATCGCTTGATATTCAAAATGAAGGCAATCACATTAATAGTGATAATGTCTCCAAAGAAAATGAAGTACCGTCACAGATCATTTCTCCTGCAATAATATATTCAGTTCCTTCATCGTATAGTCCGCAAACTTTTGGAGCATTGCCCAAAGCATCAAGTATGAGTGTATTTTCTCATAAACAGGAATATAATTCGCTTTCAATTATTGTGCGTGGTTTGATGTCAAGTTCTATGCAATCTACTTCATTGCCAGTACCATCGCAACCATTCTATAGCGATATGGGAATCGGAGTGTTCTATGCCCTGAACGAAAATGCTGAATTGGGGATTGAAGCGGGTTATGATCGGTGGACACAAGTTTATGAAGGGAAAGAAGCTGATACAAGCGTTCGAATCGAGCAATTGTACAATGCTCCTTGGGTGGGAGTGGCATATCGTCACAGTGTTGCACCTGTGGAATGGTTATCGAATGCAAGCCCATATTTGCAAGGCGGCATTGGTGTGACGGCTGTTGGTCCATTGGCGAGAATAGCATTGGGTTTACAATACCCGATTTTTCAATCTGTTACTTTGAGCGCAGGAATTGAAGCATCCGGCTTGGCATATCAATATCAGGGGGCTTTATTTTCTTCTCAAAGAATTTCATTCATTTCAACTGTATCAATTGGATTGTAATGGTATATGCTGTTTGGGTATTGATTGTTTTTATGATGTTTCATGTCATTGGATGTACATCGCCAACGGATGTTGATGCCGCACGCAAAAGAACTATTATTGATCCCCCCCCTGATATTTTGAGATTTGTGAGTTTGCCCACTGTGTTGAATTTTGGCAGTGTTCGCCAATTTACCTCAAAGGAAATGGCATTTGTGTGTTCTAATTATTCGGATGAAATAATCACTGTTACATCAGCCGCATTATTACATGGCAATAGAGGATTTACTCTTATACCATTGAATGTACCCGTGCAAATAAATCCTAATTCACTATCGGTAAATTTATTTCAAATACAATTTTCTGCTCAATTACCCGGTGAATACAGCGATACTGTAATTCTCAATAAATCAGCTAAATATGCAGTTCCTATGTTTGCCAATGTGCGCAGATTGTCTGTTCGAACAAGCGATATTGATTTTGGTACTGTAAAAATAGAACAAAATAGCAGTATAAATGTTGAAATTGAAAATCTAGACACAGTACCGGTGACAATACAAAGTGTGAGTAATGATGATGTAGAATTTGCTTTTTACATTGCACCTGTGCCCTCATTTCAATTACAACCCGGTGAAAAGCGAAATTTCCCTGTTGTTTTTACACCATCAAAAGTAAAAAAATATAATGCTGTAATCCGCTTTAATATCGTGGGAGCAACAAATGATGTTGATAATGAAGCCATTGTCACTGGTGCCGGAATTATTGATTAGCAATCATAGTGAGAACTTATACTTTGATACACTTATGTATTTTGAAAGATTCGGCATTTAGATGTTTTTAACTTTATATATTGATGTGCAACTATATGAAAAATAAAGAATTATGCTAAAGTGCCGCTTTTGTAAATTCCAAAATTGATCAGAGGAAATAGCTCAGCAAAATGTTTGATATGTATAGTATTTGCTTATGTACTTATGAATAGTATTTCTCCCTTCCAACAAAAAAACATTTGGTGAACAAAGCCTTTCTTCGTAGTTTGCATATAGTGGTTTAACAAATTGCTGAGTCCAATGTACTTGTCGCAACAACGTGTACCACCGCAACTATTCAGTCATACACCAAAAAAAGGTTAGCTATGGAACACTTTCATACTCATAAGAAACCACAACTTCTGTACTGTAATGCAGCACAGACCAAGCAGCGGCAGGCACTTCTTTTGGTAACCAACATACTTATTCAATCCAAACCGAACAATTGGCCCATTGGTACAGTTGAAGCCCCAACACGCTGGCGTGTCATTCGATATGGCTGCGTGAGAGTTCAAAATTATGGAGGTGATCTGAATGCTGTTTCTCC
>JAYRWZ010000063.1:0-3316 GCA_041917875.1 Chloroflexota bacterium
ATGCAGGTGATATTAACACAGGCATTAAGCAAGTCATGACAGACGAAAATTTTGGTATTATTTGTAAACCGGTTGTTGCTCGACAAAACTCTGTTACTTCGACAAAACAACTGAATTCTGTCATTACGCCACTTACTTTATTGTCCTCAATGGATAATTCAATGGCTGAAGAGGCGGAAATGGAACGTTTGCTTTATGTTGCATTAACTCGCGCCAAAGATCATCTTATACTTGTTGCAAACATCACACGTAATAAAGATAATTTGCCATCAAAAACCAAAGGAATGTTCTCAATGATTGAACATATTCTTGATGATGGTTATTTTTATGGTAAAACGATTACACTTCGCGGTGATTTATCTTCGATGAACGATGGAGAAATTATCAATCAGGACTTTGCTCTGGATATTCCCGTAATACGTTATCTTGATGGCATTGATATGGAACAATATGCACCAATGCCTGAAAAAATCCAAGAAAGGGAACGCGAGATATTACTTGATACTATCCAAGCAAAAAATCGAGATGAGCAATATTCGGCAACCAAGTTTACAACATTTACGGAAGATGCTATGTCATATTATTTGCATTATGCCATTGGTTTACCGCCGATGACTAATTCCTATGATGAAAAGTATTCTTTCTATGAAGAAAATGACTCATTTTCCGGTAGTTTTGCAGGACAGTTAATTCATTATGTGATGCAAAAAGCACCACTATGGATTATTGATGGTCTTTGTGATGACAGCCGTTTAGAATCAATTGTTGATATTGTTTGCGATTCTCGGGAACAAACCATCACCGATGGGTTAAAACGCAGAGTTATTCATGAATGTAAAGCTGTTGCAAGCACAACTCTGTTGAAAAAGTTCGCATTTATGCTCCCCACGGCAAAATTTGAAGAGAAATATTATTATCCGATAGAAAATGATTTTTTATTGGCTGTGTTCGATTGTATCATCAGAAATGAAAAAGGGGAGTACGAGGTCTGGGATTGGAAAACAAATATTATTCGTTCTCAACAGGATATGGATGCATTATTACAAAAATATAAAACTCAATTAGAAATGTACGCATTTTTTGCCATGAAATTATTCCCCGAGCAGGAATCGCTTACATTGCGTTTATTATTTACAAGAAAAGCACAAGAAAACGCTTCGGATGAAGAATGGTCTCGTGCTTTATATGTTGATAAGCATTATTTGGAAGTAATTGAACAGACTATCCGCAATAATTATTCACTGATACGATTACCCTTACAATCTCTTCAATCCTTAGCATAAAGCACTATTGCTTTTCATAGCGATAAGAGGCAACTTTAATATCAAATTCATCGCCGTTTTTATAGATATGCTCGACCGTGGGCGACAGTGGCTTTTGTACAGAAATTTTTGCCCAACATGCGCCTGAATATTCTTTAATAAGGGCTTGAAACAGAGGTGTTTCACCATTGAAAACATTATACGTTTCTCCCTCAACGGGTCTCTCATCTTTTTTCATTTTATCATGACGAATTTTCATTGTTTTTCTCCGAATATTTTGGCATAGGAAAATTGTAAAAAATCATGCACTTTCGATGCCGGTAATGTAATTGTTTGTATTGGACTCGATGAATCAAGATGCAAGGAAAAAGCAATAGAATTCCATTGATCTTTCGGATATTCTTTGAGAATATATACAACTTTATCAGCAGGAATGCCGATAAATGTCATGACTGACATTTCTGTTGCCGTTGATGCGGTTGCCGGACTTGATGCTAAATGCCGAACAGAAATTATTCCCTCAAATTCACTTTCATTTTCGGTAATTACAGTACCTTGCGATTGTTCATTAAGTGCATGGGTGATGCGCAATGGAATATTATGCTCAAGTAATGGTTCTATCATTGTCGGATATAATAATTTCAGACCATTATGCGCCGCTACAAGTGCTTGCTTATATGATAAAGCCGGAATGGTGGAACTGTTCGGAATTATATGAGGATCGGCAGTACATATCCCATTGACATCAGTATAAATACAGACTTCTTTTGCCTGCAATAACGATCCGATAAATGTTGCCGTATAATTAGAACTTTCTTTTCCCATTGTCGTGATATTGCCGTGTATATCCGCGCCGACAAATCCTTGTGTAAGAATTATAGAACCTTGCTGTAGCGCCGGCATTAATTGTGCTTCAATGCGTCTCTTCGTTGGTTCTTCGATTGGTTTAGCCGATCCGAAATTTGAATCGGTAATTATATACGAAGTCGCATCTTGAATCTTCACCGATAATTGCTGTTCTAAACAGAAATGTTTGACAATATGCAATGCAAAAAACTCACCATAGCTTAAAATATAATCCCGAGTTCTTGCCGTCAATTCTCTTGTAATTGCTACACCACGCAATAACTCTCTGATTTTCCCTGCTCCTTCAACCACTAAATGATGCAATGCACTTGCAGTTTGCTCCGATTGCAATATGTCACGCGAAATGCTGATATGATCATCAATCACCGCTTGAGCCGTTGCCAAAGCTAATTCTTGCTGTCCTGATTCGGCATACATTGCAGCACGCTCCAACATCCTCGTAGATCGCGAAAATGCAGAAATTACAATGAGTAATTTACATGAGGAGTACGATGCAATAATGCGTGCCATGCTCTGAAACCCTCGTTTGTTTTGCAAAACGGCACCGCCAAATTTTATGACATGAATAGTATCGGACATGATCAATTATTTTTTTTCTGTATTATTTTTTTTGTTTTGGCGAATGTTGTTTTATTGTCTGATTCTCCTCGGTCGCGCAATGCAACGGGCAATGCTTCAAGTATTGACCCGACGGGAACAATAGTGAGGTCTTTAAGAATAACTTCACTGATTTCGACTAAATCTTTTTCATTTTCTTTTGGAATCAATACAATTTTAATGCCTTCTCGCCTGGCAGCCAATAATTTTTCGCCAAGTCCTCCAATAGGCAACACATCACCGCGTAAAGTGACTTCTCCTGTCATAGCAACATCGCCGCAAAGTGGTCTGCCCGAAGCCGCCGAAACTAAAGCCATTGTCATGGTGATGCCCGCGCTGGGTCCGTCTTTTGGAATTGCGCCTTCGGGAACGTGAATATGAATTTCTTTTGATTTAGAAAACTCTTCGGGAACACCAAGTTTTGCCCAATCCGAGCGTACATACGTAAGTGCAGCCATAGCCGATTCTTTCATCACATCACCCAATTTGCCGGTAAGAGTTAGTTTCTCGCTGCCGGGCATCATGGAAACTTCTACGGGTAAAGTATCGCCGCCTACGCTTGTCCATGCCAAGCCGGTTGCAACACCAAT
>JAYRWZ010000064.1:0-4731 GCA_041917875.1 Chloroflexota bacterium
CAGCAAAAGTCCGCCACAAAATAATGCAGCGGACTGAGCAATGAGAATAATTCCATCCGCAATTTACTGTGAAAATACACAGCAAAAACATCATTATTTCTTAATAGGAAAATAACCGACTTCATTAACTACTTTTTGGCCATCTTTGGCAATTACCCAATCAATAAACGCTTTCATTTCATTTTTCGGGCGTTCTTTCAAATAAAAGTATAGAAACCTTGAGATAGGATATTTACCGGAAAGAATATTTACTTCATTTGGGACTACATACTCCTTGCCCGCACCGGATGCAATCGCAAGTTCTTTAATATCTTTACCATAAGCAGCACCGCCATAGCCAATACCATTCACATCCTTGGCAACGGCATTCACCACCGCAGCAGTTCCGGGCATGTGTTGAGCACGAGCATCAAAATCTTGTTTATTAAGAACATGTTCCTTGAAGAATTCATAGGTTCCCGAATTATTTTCACGACTGTAAAGCATGATTTTTTTATCGGGTCCGCCCAGCTCTTTCCAATTGGTCGTTTTACCTGTAAAAATTTTCATAACTTGCTCTATCGTTAATTTTTTGATAGGATTTGACTTATGGACATAAATAGAGAGTCCGTCACGTGCAACTTTTACTTCCACACCTTTGGTGTTGAACTTTGTTTTCAATTGCTCAACTTCTGCGGGTTTGATTGGACGACTGGATGCACAAATATCCGTAGTGCCATTGATAAGAGCAGCTATGCCGGTACCGGAACCACCGCCGGTTACTTGAAATTGGACATTCGGATCTTTCTCTGCATATTTTTCACTCCATCGCTGACAGAGTATGACCATCGTATCGGATCCTTTAATTGTGATAGTCTTTTTTGGGACAAATGCTGCCGATACAAGAAGAAGTGCGAAAGCGAGTACAAAAAACCCTCGTAGTTTCATAAAGATTCGTCTAATGAATAGGTCAAAAAAAAACACAGCACTTTGCTGCTAACTGTGCAAAATTACAACCATATTCTCTGATACACTATGTTATTATTTGGCAACATTGCTTTAATCCGATTTTATTGATGGGAAATGAATGATGGAAAGAAGTGTAATCCGGCTTCGGTTCGCACCTTCACGATGTACATTCCATGCGAAAACGACGATGTATCAACTAAAGATAACAATTTATTTTTTATAGACTTATAGACCTCATTACCTTGCACATTATATACCATCACATCATAAAAGCCATCACACTCCACTGTCAGCACATCATCACATGGGTTAGGATAGACACGAACAGAGATTTCATTTGATGACTCTACACTACTCGGCGATTCTACTTCTATATACCCTGATTTCTGTTTCTCCGAATGCTCGCCTGCACTATTGCTTATGCGTAAACCAACACTAAAGAATCCTATATCATGATAGACATGAACACCACGACGTCCATGTGATTTGCTGCCGTCGCCATAATCCCACTCATAACTCAAATCACCATTGTAAGGAACACTCATGTTGTCGAATATAACACTGTCTCCTACTCGGACTCGACGAACACCACTGCGAAAATCTGCTGACGGCTTCACGGTTAATTCCGGTATAGCCCACAATGTAACAGTGCCCGTGCTTGAACCAAGCGCACAATAGGCACCATCCGATGACACTGCCATTGCGCTTACATCGGTCAGACCCAAGGCACTGCTGCCATAATAGTAGGCTTTCCAGCGTTGTTCTCGCATACTGTATATGCCTGCCAAAGCATTCTTCTCCGGCGGCGATACCGCAACGACATGCTCACCATCAGGCAATACCTCGAACTGCCCCTTTAAACCCGTCTGTAAACTCACTACTTTACGATTGCTGTCTATATCCCATATACCGTTTGTGCTCCATAAATGATAACCATCGACGCTGTAACGTACACAGGAAGTATTATCATTGAGTGATGCTATTATTTTTTTATCCGATGAAGATATGATACGAATTAAAGGATTAACGCGAGCGCAATCTGTGTTAAACGGATCATTAAAAACTCCGGTCGCCATTGCAATTTGTGTCTCACTCGGAGGAACATCAAGCGAATGTATGGGTAAACGTTTGAAGGATTGACATGGAACCATTTTTTTTGCATCTCTGTCATCAGACATTGCTGTATCAACATCTGCAATGATTATACTTCCACGATTAAACTCTATTGGTTCTTTTCTTAGCTCATCGAGTGTCACTCGTACAACAGAATTCACTCCTACCGCGAACCATCCTTGATTTGAAGATAAATATCCACAAACATTCTTAGGAATAAGACTTATCATGTTACCGTAATTAAGCCATACTCTTTCTTCTTGATTATATAATTCATTATATACTTTGAATGAATATTTTTTATCAAAAAATTTACTTTTTTTATTAAAAGATGAACGATGTAATCTAAGGTACTGATGCGGATTAGAAAAATCCCAAGATACATCTATATTGTTTGTTATTACTTCAACTATATCATTATTATGATACTTACCTAACACTATTTTTTCCGAAGAGTATGTTTTATCCGTTATATTGGAAGATAATTCTGTAAAATACAAAGTATCTTTATTACTGTAAAACATTAGTTCTTGATTATTTGGTGCAAACTCCATAAATAGTATTTTGTTATGTGTCGTTTGTGTCAATATTTTTTCTAAATATTCCGGTTTATGTAACACTTTTATTGTTCGGCTTTGTGTTCCCATTATGCCGTTTTCTGTTGTTACCGTTAATTTCAAATGATATTCACCTGCTACGGGATATGAAATAATCGGATAAATGTCCGAAGACTTTCTTCCATCACCAAGATCCCATTCATATTTATAATTCAGACTAAAAGGAAATGTCCGATTGGTACAATTAATTTTATCATTTCTATACACTAAAGTATCGGACAATTCAAAACGTACATATAAAGAATCAACGCCTATAGAATCAGGTAATTTCCACAATGAAATATTACCTTTTGTATCACCTGTGACAGCATAGGACTTATTTTCTGTAAAAAAAAGACTACTTTGGATACTGCCCTCATAACGTTTATACCAACGACGACGCAATATATCCCATATTCCAACAGCATATCCTTTTGTAGAGTCTGTACATAATCCGATAAGCGTGGCATTATTTTTAAAAAACACTTGCTTTTGTAAACGTTCACCTGGCAACATCACGGTGTCACGAAAGACGGTACTATTTTTTGTTTCATACAATATATTATTACCGTATGACAGTTGCAAATCATCTGTCATCAGATAATATGGGAAATCATATCTCCTCACAAATTTTTTAGTCTTTAAATCATAAAGACAGTAGTTATCTTTAGTAATTGTTTCATAACCGGGTTCATACCCTTTTTTCTGAGTATATTTACTCAGAGATTGTAAATATATGATTTTATTATTGTTTATGATTTTTGGTTCTTTAGTCAGTCTGCCTATATCATCCTGAAAGTTACTTAATGAGTATTTTTTACTAGAATCTTGTTCAACAGAATACATGACACTTAGTTCTGCAAAGTTTGGACTGTACGGTGAGTAAATCGTGGGGACGATAGCAAGAAAATCATAACCATTTTCTTTATAATGAACACTGAGTTGAGTGCTATACATATCCCAATTATGACCATAGGGAAATTGAGGAATTAGTATTGTATCAATCGTTTTATCAGCAATATTCATAACTTTGACTGTCGGAGCATATCCGCTGACTATCGGAGTAGAACCAATACTAACAATCAGTTTAGTCTTTGATCTGTCTATAGTTGCTGAAGTTATTCCATGTTCTCCAAAATATTTTTGGCTCATTTTTTCAATAATTTTTCCATCTGTCATATCCCATATAGCCAGAGAATCAGTCGTCATCACCACACCCATCTGAGCTGATTGTGTAGCCACGACAGATACAATTGGCTGATCGAACATCTTTTTTTTCCACACCAAGCCGTCTTGGGCTTGCATCAGAGAAACCGTAAGTGCAAAGCACACCATGAACCAAGCTATTCGCATAAGACACCTCTCAAAATATATACCCGCTATACCGACCAAAGGGCAATTTTGTTCCATTTTTTGTACAAAGCTACACTTTTTTAGGTATTAAGATAGGAAAGCAGGGTGCTTTTCATATTTTCGGGACGCAGATAGTCCATTTTGTCCAAAGGGTAGTTGGCGACAGCTTGGTAAAATTCCCTATCATCCACCAATGCTTTTGCAAACTCCACAGCTTTGTCAATTGAGAAAGGGCTGTCCACCATCGTAAGTGGAAATAATTCCTGAGCGTGACCCGTGGAGGGCGTGGAGATAATCGGAATGCCAAGAGCGGCGGCATCCAGAACATAACGCCCCCATGTATAACGATCATCAAGATTTATCCATAGCCACGCATAAGCATTATGCGAAAAATAATCATGCAACGAAGAAAGTTTACGAATTTCTAATTGAGGATCTTGATATATGGCTTGTATGGTTTCAAAAGATTTTTTACTATTGAAAAGTGCACGATGAGTTTGCCAATTTTTTACCATATATCGTAATTTTCGAGAGAATCCTCGTTCATAACCATAATATGGTAATCCTATTGATTTTGCTGCATAATAATCATTCCATCGTTTGAGCAATAATCCACAGCACAATACTTTTTTTATTCTTTGTTCATGTGGTACGCGGTAGCGAATTATATCTTCCACCGGATATGGAATACCGATATATTCAGTTGGAGTGGAACTTAATG
>JAYRWZ010000065.1:0-2997 GCA_041917875.1 Chloroflexota bacterium
CAATCCTCAACTTCAAATAATTGATCTCAATCATACAGCAACATTCTCAAATTTTATGTTCCATACATCGGGAACGAATGAAATACTTTGGGCAGCGATGAGTGGAGTGGGTATGAGCGAGAGCAATCAATTTTCTATCTTGGAAACTCCTGCTGATGCTATTATACATTTTGAAGCCGGTGCTGTCAATATGCCCGATGGCAGTTCTGTAGATATGTGGAATAATTCAGCAACATTATTCGATAATGCAGAACAAACAATCGCAGCTCGCCAACCTTGGTTGCGTACACTTCCGCCTTTTTCTATAAATGCATTGCCGGTTATTGTTTCCGATAATGGAAAAGGTATGCAATTTATGCCAAGTACGGAACTGCAAATGGCAACTGCAAAAACTATTATGGCTGTTATTCAAACAACAACAACATTTATAGGAACACAAACAATTATTGAATTAGGCAATCTTAAAGAGGGACTCAATATGTATATATTCGCTAATCGTTTATATGCAGGTGTATGGCAAAATGGTATTTTCCGCAGTGCATCAGTTCCGATTAACTCCCAGTCCGTGTATTTGGCACAGATGGTATATAATGGCCCAAGTGTCCGATTGTCCCTCACACCGGCTAATCAGGGAACTATTGCTGTAAATACAACGTTTGGTGTGCCTGCTTCCATCGCAATTCCCGGTAATTCGTTGTGTGGAGTTGCTGCTTCCCAACAATCTACTCGTTTTCATAATAGATTTTCTTTTGAACAATTTGCAAATAGTTTCAGAGGTAGTATTGCCGAAATACTTGTGCTCAATACTGACGATTATGACATTAGAACAAATGTTTACAATACTTTGGTGAGAAAATATCAATTACAGAATTCTCCACAGCCATTATTACGCTCACAGGCAACCGACGATTATGTGTCAGATCAGCAAGAAAACGGAAATAATGAAAATATGATATTACCCAATCCTGCAAACGATTATGCGATATTTACGGTATCCGGTAATGATGTGAGATTCATAAAAATTATTGATATCAATGGTATAGTGCGTGCTATTGTTCCTACTCATGGTGAGGCAATATTGTTCCATAGTCTTAGATACGAACAAGGTGTTTATTCTGTGTGTTTTGTTAATGGTGCAGATGAAATAATCGGTACAACATCATTGGTAATAGTTCGATAGTAGAAAATCAATATTCCACAAAAAAAGTCCATGAATTTCATGGACTTTTTTTTATGGCAGTAAAAAATTTACCTCATAATCATACATTTCGTATGAAGGGTTTTCTCATCAGCAAATGTAATATGAACCATATACATTCCATTGTCAAGTCCGGATATCGGTATGGTGATGAATTTTTCATCGGTAAGTATCGGCAATGCCATTATTGTGCGTCCTGTGATATCAGTAAATGAAATATTTCCTTGGCTTGCTGTTTGTTCAGTATTGAGTGCAATCATCACATTATCCGAAGCCGGTTGCGGCATAATAATCACTTCTTTATTTTCAAATTTATCTATGATGCTTGTTGTTGTATTTGATGTGTCACGTGTATATGTGACCGTTTTATATTGTCGCAAAGGTTGTTGTTGCTGGGCAATAGCTCCCGATGAATATTCGAGTAAAGCCATTGTGGATGATTGTGAATACCAACGATAGGTTGTATCGCGTGTGATGCGAACTAAAGGGCGAGGTTGTACGAAAATCGAGTCAGTATAGATGTCAATTATTTTTAATCGCAAAGCTGTTTTATCAATCGTATAACTTGGTGTCAATAAAGTGCCGAAACCGTCATAATGCAGCTCTACACTTCCGGTTCTTCTGCCGGTACGCCCATCGGTGAATCGTAAGTCCGCTCTGTAGGTATCTTTTAATTTACCACCTGAGTTAATAGGTATGGGACCCAAATCATAGGTTTCCGTTAATTGAATTATGCCGGCAGGAATAACCGTTCCTGTTTTATTGAGAGTATTTTTTGACGTATTGATAAACTCAATAGTAGTGTCATTGATTCCGAATGCAATATTAGCATCCGGGAATTGAGAAGATTGGGGAAAATTCTTGGCATTTTGTACCTTGACAAGATAAGTCGGATTGCCGTTTGTCCGTGGTGTCAGCCCGGTAAAATCCCATGTAATATCCGTTCCTGCCGGTCCGGGCACAACTTTGTCGGTTTCGCAGAATATTTTTGTGTACTCGGTATTGATAACAGGCAGATTTTTTCTCTCAAAGCGCGGCTGTGCAAAAGCCGATTGCACAGTGAATACACAGAGCGCAAAGAGGTATAGTGATGTCGGGCGTAGTTTCATGGTTGCCATTATAGTAAGAAATAATATTTTTGCTGACTGAAAACTACAAAAAAACTTTGATTCATAAAATAATTAAGGAAGAAAAACCGTTTTCGTTAAGTGAGGGCTTGTGCTTGGCTATGGTAAGTTATTGACGTCCTTATCAGCTGTTCATGCACGTCATCAGATCCTTATGTTGTTATCATCATTTGGTTTAAAAACAATTATCGGGTATATGAAACTATAGTGAACAATAGAGAAGACATAGTGCGCCGTTATAGGAATCCGCAATCGCGAGTCGAGAAACTTAATGAACTTGCTGAGCAGTTGCAAACGGACAATCCCTTGGAGGGAGCGTCGGTTGCCATGCAGGCAGCCGCCATAGCCCGCAGTCATTCCATCAAACCAATGTCCATGGCAGCATCATCACGCATTGCCGGTTTATGTTTTTATGCAGCCGGAGCATATCGTGAGGCATTGTCTCATTATCAAGACGCTTATCGAATCTATGAACACAATGCGCAACCTCTTGAAATTGCCGGAGTGCTCCAAAATATCGGATTGGTGTTTCGTCGGCTTGAACAACATGATAATGCTTTGGAAGCATATCAGAAAGCCGCGGATGGCTTCGCTGCCTGCGGTAATGTGAGAGCGCGCCAAATAGTCCTTATTAATATTGCTACTTTAGCCGCTCATTTATCCGATCCCGTC
>JAYRWZ010000066.1:0-2554 GCA_041917875.1 Chloroflexota bacterium
AATACCGTTCACAATGACTATATACGATACCGAAGGGCGCGTAATTCGTCGCCTGGCAGATTTTGGAAATTTAGGCAATAATACTCTGTTATACGATGGTAAAGATGAGCAATACAATGATATACCGAGCGGAGTTTACAGCTATAGCATACAGTTTTATGGAATGTCTTATACAGAGCCGATCAACGGAGGTTTCGTCATAATTCGTTAATGCAAAGTCGAAGATATGAAGAGAGTGGTTACTGTTAAGAAGTTTTCAATTCGTTTTTTCTACAATGTACATGAAAAATAAAGTGATAGAGCATATTACTTCGTTTGTCACGGTACTATTTGGGGCTAATATGATAACGAGAGCTAAGTTCTCATCATAGTTTGCCGTATTTTTGCACTACATAGCAAAAAGCAATCCGTTTGGTGATGAGCAGATGCTGTCAATTGTCGAAGATGTAACACTAAGCCAAAGGTATAGGTAGTTTCAATGAATGTGATGGAAGCATTAAAGCGAGAGCAAGAAAAAACATCATTATTATGTGTAGGATTAGATACGGAATTACATAAAATGCCGCATGAATTTCATGACTCTGGCAATCCGATAATTCATTTTAATGAGACAATCATTCGTGCAACACATGATTATTGCAGTAGTTACAAAATCAATTTTGCTTTTTACGAGCAATATGGTGAAAAGGCGTTTTCATTTATTAAAGATACAATAGCTCTATTGCCTGAAGGGAAGTTATCTATCGCAGATGCAAAGCGGGGCGATATTGGTAATACGTCCGGTGCGTATGCACGTGCTGTATTCGAGGATATGGGATTTGATGCAATTACCGTAAGTCCTTATATGGGATATGATTCATTGGCACCTTTTTTGGAATATTCCGGCAAAATCGTATTTATTTTAGCATTAACTTCTAATAAAGGGTCATCGGATTTCCAGCGATTGATTTGTGATGGCAAACCTATATACAGACATGTTATCGAAACTGCATTGTCTTGGCAATCCCAAGCCCATATCGGATTTGTTGTTGGAGCTACACATCCTGATGAGCTTGCCGAAATTCGCAGTTATGCTCCTCATAATTGCTTATTGATACCGGGCGTAGGAACTCAAGGCGGGAACGCAAATCAAGTATTACAAGCAAATGGGAACGCACCTGCGCTTATCAATGTATCGCGTGATATCTTATATGGTGGGACAAACCCGGAAACGACGTTTTCTCATGCTCGCAATAAAGCACAATATTATGCGGGAATACTTCGATGACACCACTTACAGAGTACCCGGAAATTGTGTTGCAGCGCGCTGTGACATATGCTCTTGCCAATCCTGCGACGATATGGCATTCTACTGACGGCATTCCGTTTCAAGTCCTGTCACCCGGATTTATTGCACATCACGGAGGTCCCGACTTTCGGTCAATGGCATTGCTTATCCAAGGCGATATTCTTATAGGCAATGCTGAATTTCATCGAAAATCTTCAGAGTGGTTTTTTCATAAACATGATGATAATCCACAATTTGCTTCGACCATACTCCATATTGTCATTGACAATGATAAGCCGGTTACGACTATTCCCCATACACTCATTTTGGATGAAACACTCATTAGGCAGAATCTGCGTGTTGAACCTAAAGAACATGATCTGTCGGCAGCTGATACTCTGGGAGAAATTCAACACTTTGCGCTGTTGCGTTTAATGAGAAAAGCGGCGGAAATTACCGATTCTATAAGAAATTACGGCATGGAAACAGGAATACATAAAACAGTAGGACTTTTTTTACATTCCTTTGAGAAAAAACGTCGTCGCCCGTGTTACACGATTGATCAAATAGAAAAAATCGGACATGATTTTGTCGCCAATACATCGTTGCAGCACATCATTCATTATGAACAGAATAATGAAAGTATTACAGATATTTTCAGAACATTTCTGGCGCATAAATTTTCGATTGAAGGTCAGCATTTGCGGCGAGAAATATTTTTGAATTGTCTCTTTCCCATTGCTGTTGCATTATCGCCAAAAGATCGTAGAATGGAGGCATTTACATGGTTTTGGTCTATTACATCATTACAAACTTATGGCGTTTTGACAAGACAGTTCCCTCATATTTCCCAGGAATATTTGTGGCAACAACAGGGCATGTTGGAATATAGGCGCATGAATGGACAGCGAGGCAATATTTCAGCAGAAGCATTACAGGTCTATGGTTTCGAGAAATTGTTTGATTTTTTCAAAGATGCCGGCACAGTTCTACATGATTCTCCTTTAGAGAAGAATGCCGACTATGATATAGCAGAAGATATAATTGATGTAGAATAAATTTTCTTTCACTTTTTTTAGAATATTATGAGCGTTATTGTTATTACAGGTGCAAACGGTGAAATTGGTCACTCTTTGGTAGAATATTTGGCTGAACGCGGCGAAAAAATAGTAGCATTGGATTTAAAGCCGATGTCAGAAGAATTATCGGCTAAATGCGAAAAAGTATTTATCGGCGATATTCTTGATGCCGCAATATTGGAAGAGCTTGAAAGTTACGATATTAAAG
>JAYRWZ010000067.1:0-2012 GCA_041917875.1 Chloroflexota bacterium
ATCAATTTCAAAGGTTTCAAATTGGAACGGCTTTACCATCACTTGTTGATTGTATGCCAAGTTCACATTTGAACGCTTATCATCTGAATTTTGGAACGCTATTTCTTTTTTAGCTTTCAAATTTTGAATATCTTTCAACAATGCGGTATGTACCATAGAATCTGAAAAGAAACGTTTGTTCCGGCGCAATAAATTCTCAAAACTCTTTTTGTTGAATTTCACCTTATCATCGTTAATACCGAAATTTTGTAAATCTGTGCTAAGTTTCACAACAGACGATAATTCTATTCGACCTTCACGATGCACATTGTTCACAAATGACATTTCATATTTACTGTAATTGACCTTGATAAGAGCATGAGAGAAATCTGTATGAGGTAATCCTTTGCTTTTCTTTACAAAATCTGTAATTGACGCAGGTGTAATATTCTCGATAACATGGCTTTGCCACATTTGCTCTTGTTGCGGTGCTGTACCATGCAATAGAGTAATGGTCTGACCATCATTTGCGTTAATGTTGATTTGAGAAGTAGTTTGTTCCATTGTGTAAAAATTCTCCGGTTTAGTAGGTAAGATTGATTCGTAAACGTGATTTTTCGTCGGCAGTCATTGGACGTTTTCTGACGAGCCGTGCATCAGAATTTTCATCTTCGCCAGGTAAATAATATTCCATGAAATATGTTTCTGTGTTTTCAACCACATAACATTGTTCATTGCTTTCAAAATACCCTTTGCGAACATTTTGCAATGTGCTTTTTGCAAGTGAAGTCATTTCCTTAATTTCTTCCTTCATGCGTTTGACACTTTCTTTCATGAGGTCTGTTTTGTCCTCAATTTGCAAATGGAGTGCAACAACATTGCCCTTCAATTCCGTTAATTGCTCCGGTGTATAATGTGTAACAACCGGCTGTACTTCCCGACCTGTGGAAAGCACTTCTAATTCATGTGTTTTAAGCATAATTGCTCCTAAAAAATAAATAAAAAAAAAGACGACGACATACATTGTGAGTTAGGATTTGCATAAACCGCAATAACTTTGGCACAATACAACAAACGATTATTTGTTAATTGTATAAGTTAATGAGTGTGTACATCGTCGTCAAAAGTTTACACGTTTCCAAATATCTTTTCCAAGTTCAAACCAATAAGAATTACCGTCTTTATCTTCACCCAAAAAAACAATACTGCCGATGCAAGAAAGAGCCAAAAGAGCAGTCAGTATCAGATAAAGTCCGAAAAGTATCATTGCTTCTATGTTATATTCAGGTTGTTTCATAGTAAAATTTTGTTTTCTGCCAAATAATTACATCTACAAATAGCAAGTTCAATTTCTTTATATGCACTATCACAGACAGAATGAGTTACAGATGGTATCCATACATGATAATTTGGTTTATGCTTAGTTCCTTCATTGCTCACCCAATATCCATTGACACTATGTAAAATTCCAAGTTCCAATTGTTCATGCGTGCCGTTTGGCTTATGTGAGTTATTACTTTTTGTCATTACTATCTTCCAAAAACATTTGTAAATTACAAGTTAATTAAGACACAACACATAATCCCAATTTTATCCACCATTTCCAAAACACAAACTTAAAAGTGACTAACCTGTGATTGCCTATGCTCTCATTCCAATAAATAATAGTTGGTAAAATCGGCTTATGTTTTTCAACTATAAATTTATTGCTTTTTTCGTATGTGAATCTTTTGAATTTCATCTTAAAGTGATTTGTAAAGTTGAGAGTTAGCGTAACCTGTTAGCAGTCGTCTTTAGGAAAAGGTTGTTTACACAAACGATTAGACAAAAGACTTTCTATCGTTACTTTATTTTTCAACAACTTTATACTGCAATTAAGACAAGGAATGAATCCATTTCCGGTATCTGCAAAATATTGTTGTTCAGGTTTTAATGTATATTCACGATTGATAAAATCTATAATACAACAAATTGGGTAGCCGTAATATAATCCTTGTTCTGCAAAACGTTTACTCCATTTATCAACAATAAAA
>JAYRWZ010000068.1:0-1578 GCA_041917875.1 Chloroflexota bacterium
AATGTTCTTTTTATTGGAAAAAATGACTCACAAAGACTTACCTTCGCGCCTTTAAAGTTAGATGTCGTCGCATTTATGAATGAAGTGATTGAAGATTTTGTCTTTGCTAATGCCGGCATAAACCGCATCATTATATCATACAACATAGCTCAGCCGACAGTTTTTGCAGATAGTGGACTGTTGCGCCAAATTGTGCTTAATTTATTGACGAATGCCTATAAATATTCTCCGAATGATTCAGAAGTGTTCGTTACTGTATGTGTCAATGAAAAAGAAAGTGTATTTATCATTAAAGATCAAGGCATTGGAATACCTGCGGCAGACAAGAAACATCTGTTTCATGAATTTCATCGAGCATCCAATGTCGGTAATGTTCAGGGCACCGGTTTGGGTCTTTCGATTGTCATGCGATGTGTGGATGCGCATGCAGGTGCCATTAATGTTGAAAGTGAGGTCGGTCAGGGAACCGTTTTTACCGTAACGCTTCCACAAAATATCGTGTCATAAATATTTAACTGTCTTGAAGAAAGGAAAAAATGAAAGTATCGCAGTTAACATTCGTCAATGGTTCATGGACAGAGTCTATCGCAGATAATGAAATCAATAACCCTGACCTGATTCTGTGTTTTGGAAATAAAGAATTGCTGATTGAACACAGATGTACTCATCAGCTTATGGATTTATTCCCGGGGTCTATTGTCGTTACATCCTCAACCGCAGGCGAAATTCACAATAATGCAATTTTTGACATTACCGCTGTAGCTACCTGTATTTCATTTATGCACGGCAGCACAGTTGTCGCAAAAAATGTCAATGTAATGAATTTTGAAAATAGTTTTGTTGCAGGCAATGCACTTGCGCAAGAATTCAGTCAAGACAATTTACGTTTATTGTTGATTATTTCCGATGGACAATTTGTCAATGGAGCTGATTTAGTGGCAGGAATACATAGTATTATACAAAAGGAGATACCCGTTTCCGGCGGACTTGCCGGTGACGGTTCTCATTTTAGCAGCACTTTAGTCGGGTTAAACGATAATATTGAAAAAGGGAACATTGTTGCAGTAGGACTTTATGGTGATCATTTGCAGATAGGTGTCGGCTCTAAAGGTGGTTGGGGTAAATTTGGACCTATGCGAATTATCACCAAAGCAGAAAAAAATGTATTATATGAAATTGATGGCGAAAATGCCTTGGATCTTTATATGAAATATCTCGGTGATTATTCGGCACAATTACCGGCATCTGCTTTATTGTTCCCTTTGGCAATTCTCGGAGGTAATGACGGTGATTCAGATGAAAAAGAAGTTGTACGGACAATTCTGAATATTGATACCGCAGCAAAATCAATGACTTTTGCCGGTAATATGCCCGTTGGGGCAAAAGTACGACTAATGAAAGCAAATTTGGATGACCTTGCAGAGGCGTCTGCCGATGCAGCCGACTTGACAGGGTATAATGATGAACACAGCGGTGCAGGATTGGCTTTACTCATAAGTTGTGTGGGACGAAAATTAATTTTCGGCAATAGAATTGAAGAAGAATTAGATGCAGCCCGTGAAATATTAGGCAATAATG
>JAYRWZ010000069.1:0-3725 GCA_041917875.1 Chloroflexota bacterium
AAAGTAAAAAACGAGTGAAAGACAATCCCAAATTTGACTTAGTACGCAAGCAAGCGCAAACTATCAAACAACGTCGCGATGAAACCATTGAGCCGGAATCATTAGACGAATATCGTGCGGAACAAGAACGTATGCGAGCAGAAAACAAAGAACTTGATGCTCTAAAAACAGAAATTGAAGGCATTACCACGCGCGCGCTCAAAGCCGATGAAAAAAATGAGTTGCCCGAACAAAAAGAGAAAAACAATGATTGGTACAAACAAATCCGCAAAGACATCACTATTGCTGAAGCTATTGCCATATTGAACGATATGGGCAATGCCTCCGGCAAAAACTAATACACATAGCGGACGTTTTTCCATACTCAAAGGCAATCTTTCGTGGTTGCCTTGTGTATTTTTGCAAACATTCTTTATCAATGTACATTTATGCAAACAATACATACACTGGTGGCACAGATAGCTGACTATTACGGCATAGCAAACACAGACGATATTGTACGACATTGGCAGGAACCACACAGAATCTATCATTCTGCCGAGCATTTTGAAACGCTGTGTGAGCAATTCAGCCGTCATGACAATCAAGAAGAACGTCATATACTCTATTGCGCCGCTCTTTTCCATGATATTGTCTATATACCCGGAGCACAAGATAATGAAGAGCAATCCATCGCCGTACTGAAACACTATATTCCCGATACCCACCCGCATTTCACACAATTATGCGATATTATTATGGACACCAAACACCATAATCCGCGCACGGCACTCTCTGCCCGATTTTGTGATGCCGATATGGCTATTGTTTCTCAATCATCTTTGAAGGAATTATTGCAATGGGATAAAAAAATATTTCTTGAGTTCCAAAAATTCGATTATGATCACTATCGTCAACAGCGGCTCGATTTTTTAGAAAAAGTAAAAAACCAATATCCTGCAAACGCACAGAACCTTACCATATTACAAGAAATAATTCGAAATCACAAACCCCGCATCGGAGTATATGCCGGATCATTTAATCCTTTTCATAATGGACATTTAAATATCTTACATAAAGCCGAAAAGATATTCGACAAAGTCATCATTGCTCAAGGAATCAATCCGGAAAAATTATCGCGAGACAATGATAATATCCACAATGTCAAAGCTGTTGCCATGCGTCAATGCGAGCGATTTACGGGATTGCTAACTGATTTTGTTGTCTCGAAATCACAGTATGCCAATATAACGATAATTCGCGGCTTACGTAATGGTGACGATCTTGCCTATGAAGCAAATCAATTACGCTTTATGGAATATCTCAAGCCGGATCTACAGATTATGTTTTTGCTGTGCGATATGGAATATGAACATATAAGCTCATCGGCTTTACGAAACTTGGAAAAAATACAAAGCGGTCTGGCAACACCGTATATTCCCGATTAAAATTCTAAAACATTGATAATACACAAAAAACATTCGCACCATAGCAACTTCGTATTCTACAATAAAAAATCAATATTCTCAACAACATTTATCTATTTCTATGAAAATCATTTATATATTTCTACTCTTTATTTTTTCGAGCATCTCCTTACTTGCACAAACGCAAGATTTTCTCGGCATCTGGGAAGGTAAATTAGCCGTCGGAACAATGAATTTACGATTGGTATTTCACATTCAAGAAAAAGACTCGGCATTATCGGCAAGTTTTGACAGCCCGGACCAAGGCGCGCGTGCCATACAATTCACACGGGCAGCAATCAATGGCAATACAATAACTCTCATCTTTGCACCTAATAATTCACAATTTGAAGGTAAGCTCAATGAGCAAAAAACAAGTATTGTCGGCACATGGGCACAAGGCGGACAAAACATACCTCTATCAGTTACCAAAACGGATAAAGTGCAAGGGATTTCTCGCCCGCAAACGCCAAAGCCCCCATTTACCTATGAGAGCAATGAAGTAATATTTCCGGGCGGTGATAAAGACACCGAATTATCCGGCACACTCACCCTACCGAAGGGAAAAGGACCATTTCCGGCTTTATTATTATTAACGGGCTCAGGACCGCAAAACAGAAACGAAGAAATTCTTGAACATGTACCATTTGCTGTCATTGCAGATTACTTTACCAAAAAAGGATGGGCTGTATTGCGTTATGATGATCGGGGAGTAGGTAAATCCAAAGGTAATTTTGCTATGGCGACGACAAAAGATTTTACGAAAGATGCCATAAAAGCACTTGAGTTTTTGCGTAAGGATATGCGAATCAATCCTAAAAAAATTGGTCTTTGCGGACATAGTGAAGGCGGAATCATTGCACAACAGATAGCTGCGGATGGGCAATCCAACCCTAATTTTATTATCATGCTTGCCGGACCCGCCATTACAGGTGCAGATATTCTTGCTTTGCAAAATAAGGCATTATTGCAAGCAGGCGGCACAGACACCGCTTTAGCTTCATGGTATGCGCGATACCTAAGAACAGAAGTGTATCCGACAGTGATGAATAATTTGCCGAAAGAACAAGTTCAAAATCGTCTTGCAGAAGCATTAGACCGTATGTTCACAACATTTTCTGAAGAGGAACTCAAAAGTTTGGGAATAAATCCAACTGTCATTAAAGCTATGATGTCACAAATGACTATGCCTTGGCTCCGTGAGTTTTTACAATATGATCCACAAAAGACATTACAAAAAATATCATGTCCCGTTCTTGCATTATTTGGAGAAAAAGACTTGCAAGTTCCGGCTGAAATAAACAAAAAAATGTTACAGAAATATTGCCCTAAGGCACAATCGGAAATTTTGCCAAAGCTTAATCATTTATTTCAAACGGCTGATACCGGAATGCCTATGGAATATGGAAGTATTGAAGAGACTATTGCACCGGCGGCATTAAATGCAATAGAAAAATGGCTCGGGGCTTTGCCTAATTGATTTTTGCCTAATTGATTTTTGCATTATACATATTACACTATAACTTAAAGTAGTTTTGGGGATGTACATAATTGATCAACGTGATTTTCAATGATGTAAAAGTATTCTGAACAATGGAAACCACTTCATTTCGGTTATATGGTTGTAGCGTTATTCTACCAGAGATTCCAATAGTGTTGTTAATTGTTGATATGTAAAAGGTTTAATTAAACGTTCATCAAAACCGAATTTTTCGGGGTTGGTCATAACAGGATCTTCAGAATATCCGCTGCATGCAACTATTTTCACCATAGGATTTACAGCATCTTTGCGTATTTCTGAAGCAACTGTTTTTCCGCCTTTTCCTCCGGGTATTGTTAAATCAAGAAAAACAATATCGTATGGTTGATTAGCATGATATGCCTGCGTATATAATTGCAATGCCTCGTCACCATGCGATGCCGTTGCCACAGTATATCCCATTTCTGTCAGAATATCTGAAAATATTTCACAAAGGAAATCCTCATCATCCATAATCAAAATACGTGAATATTCTTTTTCTTTATATTCTGCCGACAGTGATTCGACAATTTCTTTTTCTTCATTGTTATGTTGCGCCGGCAAATACACAAAGAATGTAGTACCTTCGTTTTCTTTTGATGCCACTTCAATACGCCCGCCATGTTTGTGTACAATCGAGCGAACGGTTGACAGCCCTAAGCCATGTCCACCTGATTTAGTTGTAAAAAACGGATCAAAAATTTTCGTGATCGCTGCTGATGAAATCCCATTACCTGTGTCTGTAAATTCTATACATACCA
>JAYRWZ010000070.1:0-7122 GCA_041917875.1 Chloroflexota bacterium
CTTATGGTTCTCTTAGAGCGTTATCTTCGTCAGGAAATTCAAGAACTGCATGATAATAATGTTCGCTTAAATGCCATCGGTAAGCTCAATGCTTTGCCCAAGAGAGTCAATACTGTCTTACATGAAGCAATGGAGAAAACCAAAAACAATACAGGTCTCCACTTGACATTAGCTTTAAGTTACAGCGGCAGATGGGATGTTAACAGAGCTGTACAATTGATAGCTCACGATGTACGAAGAGGTAAATTATCGCCGGAAGATATTACCGAAGAACATTTTGCCACGTACTTGCAGACCCACACTATGCCGGATCCGGATTTGGTTATTCGCACCAGCGGTGAAATGCGATTGAGCAACTTTTTACTCTGGGAAACTGCATACTCTGAAATTTATGTCACAGAGTGTATGTGGCCCGAATTTCGTCGTAATGCCTATTATGAAGCTTTGCGCGATTATATGACACGAGAAAGACGTTTCGGTAAAACATCCGCGCAAATTCATAATGAATCATCAAAGTCAGTTTTTCAAAAGGTTATGGATGCTTTTCATCCTTTGTCATAAATTCAACAATATGCTTCGTCACCATACATCAGAAGTTTTCCGAGTGCTGCTTGTCATTGGCTGTCTGTCATTGGCATTGTTCTCGGCTTCCGCACAAACGCAACCCAAATCCTATATTATTGCCGGCATAACCGTTGAGGGCAATCGCTTCGCCGATGAGCAAACAATAATTGCAATTTCGGGCTTACAGGTGGGCGGTGAGATAAAAATTCCGGGTGCACAACAACAAGAAGCATTGCGAAGTCTGTGGGCGCGTAATCAATTTTCCGATGTGGATATTGTCATAGAAAAAACAACTGCGCTCGGTATATTTTTAGCCATCAAAGTCAAAGAATATCCGCGTCTGAGCTGGATTGAAATTATTGGCAACGATGAACTCTCCGTTGATGATATTCGTAAAACAATACAAAAAAGCCGCGGCGATGTGATGTCTCCATATGATGTGTATCGTCTTAAAAAAGATTTGAAAAAAGCGTATGAAAAAGAGGGCGTTCTTTATCCGGTCATAGAAACCGAAACTGTGAATGCCGGCGATACCTCCGGTTATATAAAACTTATTGTTACTATTAAAGAAGGGGCTGACTTCAAAGTAAAAGCCATTACTGTTCGCGGTAACTCTCTCCTTTCCGAAAGTGATATTACCGGCGCATTGGAAAATACTCATGCAAGTCCTTGGTGGAAATTCTGGACATCCGACACTTACGAAGCGCTCAAATATAAAGAAGACAAACAAAAACTAACGGAATTCTTTCGTACAAAAGGGTTTCTGGATGCAGAAATTATTCGTGATACAGTAATCTTGCTTCCCGAAAAAGAAGCCGCATATATTGAATTAGATATTTATGAAGGTAATAAATACTATGTGCGTAATATAACGGTAGAAGGAAATACGGTGTTCCCTTCCGAGCCGATACTCCGACGCATAAATGTTAATAAAGGAGATGTCTATGATGAGCCGTTTATGCAGAAACAATTAACGGTAAACGAAGATCAAACCGATGCAGCATCTTTATATATGGATAATGGTTACTTAGGAGCACAATTAGTAAAAGAAGAAAAAAAAGTTGGCAAAGATTCTATTGATATAAACATAAAAGTCTTCGAAAATGATCGTTATACCATTCGCCGAGTGGAAATTGTCGGCAACACAAAAACAAAAGATAAAGTCATTCGCCGAGAATTATTTACACGTCCCGGGGATTATTTTAATCGCAGTGCATTGATTCGGAGTGTGCGCGGTTTGGGAGTATTGAATTATTTCAATCCTGAAGCATTAAGACCGGATGTAAAGCCGGTGGATAAAACTCATGTTGATTTAGTGTATAAAGTAGAGGAACGCTCCAACGATACCTTTAATGCTTCTGTGGGGGTTGCAGGTGCTTTCGGTCTTACGGGGTCTGTCGGCATTACCCTCAATAATTTCTCTCTTGCAGAACCATTACGCGGTGGTGGAGGCCAAATATTAAATCTGAATTTACAATTTGGTCAGGCAAATCAATGGCAAGATTATTCCCTTAGTTTTACCGAGCCGTGGTTATACAATGAACCGACGACATTGGGCGTGAGCGTGTTCCACTCTGTAAACAGATTTGGCGGCTTTAATCAAAAACGTTCCGGCGGACAAATAAATATCGGTCGTCGCTTGCGTTGGCCCGATGATTATTTTCGCGTGGACGGCAGTTTACTTTTACAACATATTGAACAATTTGCCGGATTTACGTCAGGGGCAGCCGGCACAACCGATGAAATAACACTTAGTGCTTCAATCACGCGTATCAGTTTAGACAATATTATTTTCCCGACCTCGGGTTCTCGATTTAATATAGGAACCCAAGTATCTCTCGGTGCATTTGGCATAGGCACGACGGACTATATGCGCAATAGCTTTAGCTTCGAGTCGGTGTCACCGTTATTGAAAGTGGATGGTAACCCGCGTTTGGTACTTTATTTATCCACAACCGCGGGTTATATAGCACAATTACGTTCCACACCTTCTTTTATTCCTGACAATTATCTGTACTTGATGGGTGGTAATGGATTAGGCGGATTTTTCACGACACCATTGCGCGGTTATCCTGACAATAGTATCGGTATTATCGGGACGAATTCGGCAGGTCAGCCCATCAATAGTCGTGGTCGTGTAGTGTTGCGGCATGTATTGGAAACGCGCTTTGCTTTGTCAATGAACCCAATGCCGATCTACTTTCTGGCTTTTGCAGAAGCGGGAAATATATGGAGCGGCTTACATGTCACTGACCCTTTCGATTTGCGTCGTTCTGCGGGCTTGGGGATGCGTATTTTATTAAATCCTATAGGGTTACTTGGTTTTGATTATGGGTTTGGATTTGACCCCGTACCGGGTGGTTCAGCACCGCACGGATGGCAATTCCATTTCCAATTCGGACGTTAAACAGCAATGTGATCTCTTGAACTACGGTAAAGAATCACGATTCAATTCAGTATTTTTGTAAATATTTTATGTTCCATTTCTATAATAGTTTTATGAAAACATTTGTCATTTGTGCGGTTCTTGCTTTGACAATCGCTATGTCTTCTACTCTTTTTGCACAAAACAAAGGTGCATCGTCTTCATCAAATCTTAAAATCGGTTTTGTGGATACTGAGGTTATTCTTAAACAGTTGCCCGAAGCTCTCGAAGGTGATAGACGCATTAAAGATATTGTCGGTAAAATTAATGATACATTAAAAACAATGAATCAACAATTAACCGAACGTTACGAAAAATACCAAAAACAAAGTGCTATGATGACAGCGGAAAGTAAAGCGCAAGAAGAAACAGCGCTGAAAGCAATGCAACAAAACATGATGATGTACCAAGAAGAGAAACTTGGTCAGCAAGGCGAAGTTGCAAGAATCCGCGAGCAATTAATTGCACCATTACGTGAAAAAATTTCTAAGGGAATTCAAGACGTAGCAAAACAAGAAGGTTTGCACTTTATACTCGACAAAGCCAATCCGGGCTTGCTCTACGCAGAAGAAAAATTCGACATTACGTTTACTGTGCTTGATAAAATCAAACGCGGTAAATAATCATGTTTTTTTTTATGGCTATTATATTGGTTATAGGGACTTTCATGATTGATTCTCTTGATTTGTAAGGATATGAACAGTGAAAACTCCGGAACCGCATAATGTCTGGTATCCATCAACTTATAACCGTCCATATCGCTCAATTAAGGTATGGACGGTGTTTTTTTTGATGTTTTTTTATTGTCAATGGTAATTCTACTCAAAAAAAATAGTATGTACAATCATGAATGCAGGGGCTATGAATGAAAGGCGTGTATTGAATACTACTCTACCGATTTTTCACTACTTTATCCATTTTCTTATTTGAGGAACGATCTCATGAGAACACTTTTTTTTGCTGCAATTTGTTTATTGTTTGTTGTTGCATCAGCTTCTGCACAACGCATAGGATATATTAATTCCGCTACAATCAGAGAAAAATATCCGGAAGCTCGCAATGCCGAGCAACGTCTTGAATCCATAGTCAATGATTGGAAAAGAGAAATGGATGAAATGCAAAGAGCAATAGAAACATTGACGGAAGAAATAACAAAAAACCGACTAATTTGGACAGATAAAGAGCGTCAGGAAAAAGACAGATTATTAGTACAAAAAAAAGAAGAAAGGCAAGCCTTTGCTAATAGAAAATTCGGCCCCGGAGGTGAATATGATGCCACAATTCCACTTGTAACGAAAGGTGTGGAAGAAAAAATATATGCTGCTGTGCAAGAAGTATGCTTTGAAGAAAGTTTCGACATCGTATGGGATAAAAGCACGCAACCATTGGCGTTTATCAATCCGAAATATGATCTAACGGTAAAAGTGATGAAAAAATTGGGTATTGATGTGGAAAAACTTGAAGATGCTCAACAAAAAGCCATTGATAGCGATCCTCGTAATAAAAAGAAACCATCGGAGGAACGACCACAAGCAAAACGTCGTCGTTCTCGCACGGAATCGGAAGAAACACCGGCTGCGACCGACAAAAAAGAAACTGATACAAAAGATAAGGAAAAAACAATAGAAAAAGAATAATGTGCTAAAATTATAAAAGATAGTCGGGATAGCGAATAATAAGGATAATCGTATGGAATATACAGTGCATGAAATAGCCGAAATGTTGCAGACATCTTATGTCGGTAATGGTGATTTGATGATTATGGGAGTCAATCAAATAGATAAAGCGTTGCAAGGTGATTTAACGTTCATGGGGCAAAAAAAATATCATCAATATCTTGAAACAACGCAAGCGAGTTGTATATTAGTTCCCTCAGACACGAGTGCAAAACCCAAAGAAGATCAGGCATTTGTTTTTGTTGCAGACCCGTATCGGGCATATATTTCTTTAATGAATGAAATACGCGAACATTCTACATTACGTGTTGGTTATCGCCACCCGTCTTCCTATATTGATTTATCGGCTAATATTGCTCCTACTGCATATATTTCATCAGGTTGTTTTATCGGTCCTAATTGTACGATCGGCGAATATGTCAAACTTCACCCTAATGTGGTATTAATGGAAAGTATCAGCATAGGTGATTCTACAGAAATAATGCCCAATGTAACAATATATCCGAGAACTACCATCGGTCATTCATGTTTGATTCATGCTGGAGCGGTTATTGGCTCGGATGGTTTCGGCTATGTGAATAATGCCGATGGCTCTTACGAAAAAATACCTCATGTGGGTCGCACCTGTATTGGCAATAATGTAGAAATTGGTGCCAATACAACAATTGACCGCGGCGCATTAAGCGAAACAACTATTGGTAATGGAGTAAAAATCGACAATTTGGTTCATATTGCCCATAATGTCGAGATTGGCGATAATACGGCAATAGCGGCGCAAGCGGGCATATCGGGCAGCACTCTTATCGGGCAACGCGTGCGTATTGCCGGTCAAGTGGGGCTTGCCGGTCATCTTTCACTTGCCGACGATGTGACAATGCTCGCACAAAGCGGTGTCGGTAAATCTATTACCAAAGCCGGTGCTTACTTAGGCTCGCCTGCAAAAGAATATTCTCAAGCTGTACGCATCGAAGGCGGATTACGGATGTTGCCTCAGCTGCTGAAAGATGTACAAGACTTAACTCACAAAGTTCAAATTTTGGAGCAAAAACAATAATATGGTAGTAAATCAAAGAACAATAGCATCACGGGTTTCCCTTTCGGGCGTGGGATTGCATACCGGCAATGTTTCGACAATCACATTTTGTCCGGCTGATGAACATTACGGATTTCGTTTTGTACGAACAGATTTAGATGGCTCACCCGAGATACCTGCCTTGGCCGAATATGTGACCGATATTGCCCGCGGCACAACCTTGACATATAATAATGCCACTGTTCATACGGTTGAGCATGTTTTATCGGCACTTGTAGGTTTACAAATAGATAATTGCCGTATTGAATTAAATGCTAATGAACCGCCTGTGTCAGACGGCAGCGCATTGCCCTTTGCGGAATTGTTATTGCAGGCCGGCATTGTCGAGCAAAAAGCTGCGAAGGATTATTTAGTCATAGATACCCCCATTCGTTATACACATGAAGAGAAGGGAGTGGATATTGTCGCTTTGCCAAATGATGATTTTCGCATTACGGTGATGGTGGACTATAATAATCCTGCATTGGGCAGTCAGCATAGCGGCATTTTCAATTTGGAGCGCGAGTTCATGACAGAATTTGCTCCTGCACGGACATTTTGTTTTTTAACGGAAGTAGAAATGCTCCATAAGCAAGGGCTTATTCGGGGCGGTTCCATAGATAATGCCGTTGTCATAGTTGATAAAGACATGAGTCAAGATGAGTTATCTGTTATGTTCCAATCTTTGGGTATGCAGCAAGACATTATGCTGGGCAATAATGGAATACTCAACAATAATCATTTGCGTTTCAAAAATGAACCGGCTCGTCACAAACTCTTAGATATGCTTGGTGATCTGGCTCTCGTCGGTATGCCGATGAAGGCGCAAATCTTGGCTGCCCGTCCGGGTCATGCGAGCAATATCGAGTTTGCAAAAAAAATCCGTCAATTGATTGAACAGAAGAAACTTCAGAAAAAAAATCAAATCAAAAAGCGGGACGGTTTTGTCTATGATATAGGCGATATTATCAAGGTCTTGCCGCATAGATACCCTTTTTTATTAGTGGATAGAATTACAGAATTTGATGCTGAAGAGAATAGGATTGTCGGTTACAAAAATGTGACTATCAATGAACCGTTTTTCAATGGACATTTCCCCGGCAAGCCCATAATGCCCGGTGTATTGATATTGGAAGCAATGGGGCAAACGGGTGGCTTATTGCTCTTAAATTATGGCGGATTGCAAGAGAATAAATTAGTGATGTTTGTCGGAATGGACAATGTCAAGTTCCGCAAACCCGTGGTGCCCGGAGATCAGTTAGTGATGGAAGTTGTTATGGCTCAAAGGCGTTTCAATACCTTCACACTTGAGGCAAAAGCGTATGTTGATGGTAAACTTGCCGCGGAAGCTCAGTTGAGGGCTGCTGTGGTGGATAAAGAAGCAA
>JAYRWZ010000071.1:0-11165 GCA_041917875.1 Chloroflexota bacterium
GGTCTTGACAACTTTATGTATATGACCTTCAGATCTTCTGATGAAAATGCACTTACATTCGACAATGTTCCTTTACGTTCAAAATTTGGTGGTGGTATTAAAGCAGTGCCGGGCACGCCATATAGTTATGTAGCTGCACAAATTTCAGCAGGTGACCATACAATCGAAGGTGCACCATTCGCGGCTTATGCTTATGGTAATTGGGATTATACCAAAGACGGATTTGCTTATGGGTACCCAACCGGTTTTAATATGGCAACACCATGTAATGATTCTGTTGTCATTGAAGGTACAGGTCCTTGCGGTAATATCAAAGGTACAGCTACGGCACTTCCCGATAATCTTGAATGTGCTAAACTTTTTGCAATTGAGATGATAGTTGATTCATCGTCTAACTATATTTTTAACAGCAAACCGGATTTCGGTCCTAAAGGTAAACAGGGAACATTTGAGTTAACTGTTGAAGATTTACGCAGACCGGCACGTGCATTAGTTCGTGCGATCACAAAGTCAGGTAAATTTGTAACTCAATGGTTTAGTTACGAACCCGAAATGTTAGTTGCAGAACCTAAAGTTATTGATTTTGGTTCAGTGGCTATCGGTGACACACAATGTAGATTTCTTACATTACGTAATGATGGTAAAGTACCTGTGACAATTACTGACTTGAGTCAAAAATTTAAGTTACCCGAATTTTTCGTTAAAAACATTGCTTTGCCAATAGTATTAGCGCCTCAAGAAACAAAACAGATTGAAGTATGTGGAACAGCAAAATCTTCGGGCAAACAATTTGATTCACTTATTGCTCAACTAAGTTGTTATCCCGAGCCGATTGCCGAACTTCGTTTGCAGGCATTCGTTCCGATTGTGCATGTGAGTGACCTTGATTTCGGCAGACTACCGAAAAATTCAACACGCAGATTGATTGCGACAATACGTAATGCTCGTAGTGAAGATGTTATTGTTACCGGAGTTAATCCATATACAAATACTAAGAATTTCCCACAAATGGAACAATTAACATATCCGTTTGTACTTAAAGCAGGAAAAACAAAAGAGTTTTGGGTTGATTATACTCCAGCTGGTGAGGTTGGCGTAAAACATACTGAAAGAGTATGGTTTACAGCAAATACAACAAAAGACAAACTTTATTCTGATTGGGTCGGTGAAGGCGAAGATGTTGAAATTTATATTACCGGTTATGATTGGAAAGAGCGCAGAGTATTAGATAATTTTGTATCCGAGCCTGAAAAATCGAATGGTTATGAATTTACAATTGAACTTGGAACAGAAGGAAATGCTCCATTGTTAGATGCTAAATTAGAAGTACTCGGTACTGATGGAAATTACTTCACAGTCCCAACAACCAATGTTCCTCCCAGGTTAGAAGCAAAACAAAAATATGGTCCTTATACAGTATTCTTCAAACCTGAGTGGGTTGTAAATACTCGTGATGGTGAAAGACCTTACGAAGTTACGGTGAGATTATCTGGAAAAGACGGTGCTGTTGAAAAAAGTGCTACCAATACTCTTAAAGGTATAGGAGTGCAACCGCATATTACAATGACACCACAAATTGATTTTGGCACACTTGAAATCAATACTACTTCCCCGATCAAATACAGTACTATCACAAGTGACGGATCTATGATATTGACTTTAACCGGTACAATAAACGATATTCGCATTGAGGGAACAGCAGATGATGTGGCGGCTTTCAAGATTGATGAAACATTTGCAAAAACTCTCACAATGCCATTTACAATTCCTAAAGGTGAGACATTAGATTTGCCGATAATATTCAAACCAACAATTGCTGACAGAAATTATTCGGCAATACTCAAAGTGAATCATGATGCGCCGGAAACAGTGCAAACCGTCTTACTTGGTAAAGCGAATGTCACAAGCGAAAAATCCGGCACAATTGCTGGCTTTGACATTGATCCGATTTTAACATGCGGAACAAGAACAGGAATTGTTGAATTCACTAATACGTCTAAAGATAATGTTGATGCTACTTTCCCAAATCCACCTACAATTACAGGTAAGGATGCACAATATTTCACAGCTTTAGACACCAAAATAGAAAAAGCAGTTCAAAATGGAAAACAACAAATCCGTGTAAGTTTCTCACCTGATGCTGCTAGAACTTACGAAGCAAATCTTGAGCTTGAAGTCGTATGGATTGACCAAGTATCAGGTCTTACCATCGGACGCGAAACATTTATTGCCACAATGACTGGAGAAGGCAGAAATGTCAGTACATTGATTACCGCAAAAGAATCTGATGTAAAAACTGTAAACTTAGGCGAAATTGCAAAAGATATTCCGGTTTATATCAGTGATGATAATTTGAATGAAGTGGGTATTTATATCTTCAAAATTAGAGTAAAATTTGACCCTGATGTGATTTATCCTCATCTTGGTACAGATAAAATTATTACTGCAGGTACTCTTACAGAAGGTTTTGTTATTGATAAAGCAACTATGGAACCGGGTAAAAACAATGAGTTTTATATTGAATTCAGCGCGCCTGCGAATAGCAATAAAACACTTCAAGCAACAAAAAATCAATCATCAAATGTTCTTTTCAAATTTGATGCATTAGCATTACTTGATGAAAAATTAACATCAATCGTTGATCCTTATGAGCTTAATATTGTGAGAGCAGCGAATCCGGATGTTGCAAGCAATCCTAATGGTGGCTGTATATCATTAAATTATGAACCGGGATCTGTGAGAGTAAATCCGGCATGTGCGCCTACATTACGTCCAGTTACCATCTCAGGTCAAAGTTTTGATCCGGGTAATACGACGCGTAATCCGGTAGAATCCGAAGCAACAATTACATTCTCCGTTGGTTTAGAAGCGAATACTTCTATTCATGTCTATGATGTCAATGGAAATTTAGTTGCGACCATTCTAAATCAAGTACTCAAACCGGGGCAATATGAATCAACATTCAATGTTTCTGATTGGGGTTCCGGCTTATATCAATATCGCATCGTTAATGGTCCCTACAATGCTGTAAATTCATTTATTGTAAATCACTAAACGCTTCAATTCAATGTTCAACCCCTTTTGTCTCGTGCAAAAGGGGTTTTTTTATGTAATAAAAGTGAAAGACCATGACAGGTGTGTCAGTTGCAATCATTGTACATCGTAATAAAGTCTTGCTCTCACAAAGAGTAAAAACTGCTCGCTATGGGCTAAAATGGGAATTTCCCGGTGGTAAGATAGAACAGGGAGAAACGCCGGAAAATGCATTATTGAGAGAATGTAGAGAAGAACTTGGTATCAATGTTGAAAAGTATGTTTTGTTGGAAAAACAGAGAATAATTTTTCCTGATAAAGGAGATTTTTATGTTCATTTTTTTCTTGTTACAATGTTCAAAGGCGAAGTAGTCAATAATGTTTTCGAAGATATTCAATGGGTTCGAGTTGAGGACTGTTTACGCTATGATGTACTGGATGGGAATATTGAAATCTGTACAAAATTGCCGTTTATATTAGAAGAAAAAGGACTGTTGCATCGTGACAATAGCTGAAACACGAAAAGCGCAAGAAGAAAATATGCGCCAAGCTTTACATCTGGCTGATCAAGGTATGAAATCAGGTGAAATACCCGTGGGAGCATTAATTGTCTGTAATGGCGATATTATTGCGCAAGCTCATAATACAACCGAAAAAAATAAAAATGCACTTCTTCATGCAGAGTTGATTGTATTGCAGCAAGCGATGACGTTTCTTCATTCAAAGTATCTTCATCAATGTGACTTATACGTGACCTTGGAGCCATGTTCGATGTGCGCCGGTGCGATAGTGCTTTCGAGAGTAAAAAGAGTAATTTTTGGTGCTTTCGACAGTAAGGCCGGAGCGTGTGGTTCATTAATGGACATACCGAATCATCCATTGCTTAATCATCAACCAATTATGATCGGTGGAATATTGGAAAAAGAATGTTCTGAGATTTTGCAGAATTTTTTTACATCAAAACGTAGATTATGAGTGGAATGTTAACAATAGTGCCAACTCCTGTCGGTAATTTAGAAGATATAACTATACGTGCACTTAAAACATTATCAAGAGCTGATATTATTGCCTGCGAAGATACGCGAACGACCGGAAAACTGTTAAAACACTTTCAAATTTCTCCTCGTAAAACAGTTGCTCTTCATGCACACAATGAACAACAAGCAGCCGAGTATTTGCTCAATGAGTTAGAGTTTCATCAGAAGAACATTGCGGTGGTGTCGGACGCTGGTACTCCGGGAATTTCAGACCCCGGTGCATTCCTCATTCGTCAAGCTTTGAGAAGAGGTTTGCCCCTGACGGTTTTGCCCGGTCCAACTGCTATGATTCCTGCAATCGTTATGTCTGGTTTAGCATCTGAGCCATTCACATTTTTCGGATTTCCCCCGCATAAAAAATCACGGCATGCTTTTCTTCATGACATTATTGATAATACATACTCTTCAATAGTGTATGAAGCACCGACCCGAGTCCATGATTTTCTTCAGAATCTACGAGACGCAGGCGGTGAAAACAGGCATGTATTTATCGTGCGTGAGATTAGTAAAATGTTTGAGGAATATAGGTTTGGTACAGTTACTGAGCTCTTGAATCAATGGTCGGATGAATCAATGTCAAAAGGGGAGTTTGTGATTGTGATTGCGGGTAATAGTTCCCAAAGTCACGAGAATAGCTAATTTTGCATATTATTATATCAACAGGTAGCAAAGTGCTTATCACATTTGAGGGAATTGATGGTAGTGGTAAAACCACACAAATCAATATTTTGAAGGAATATTTAGAACAACGGGGGCATAAAGTTCTTTGTTTACGAGAACCCGGCAGTACATCTATCTCGGAAAAGATACGAGAAACACTCTTAATGAGTAAAGAAGACATTTCCCCTATAGCAGAAGTAATGTTGTTTTGTGCTGCGAGGGCGCAATTAGTCAGCACAGTAATCAAGCCGGCTTTGAGTGAAGGAATGACAGTGATTTGTGATCGATATGTTGATTCGACAGTCGCCTATCAGGGCTATGGACGCGGTGTCAGTATTGAAATGATAGATTCATGTAATGCTTTTGCCGTTGATGGTTTGATGCCGACACTAAGTTTTGTATTGGATGTACCGATCGAAAATGCTTCGCAAAGAGCAGAAAAAAGAGCAGAAGAAAAAGACAGAATGGAAAAAGCAGGGGATGATTTTTTTATAAAAGTACGACATGGCTATCATCAACTTGCCCAAAAGTATAAAGACAGAATTATCATGCTTGACGGCACCCAAAGTATTGAAAAAATTAGTGCAAGTATTTGTTCAGCCATTCTATAATTGTTTATTATTTAATTTTCAATTTTCTATGTTAAATTCGCTTATCATAAAGACTTTGCCATTGATGCCTAAACCATTGGTTGCTTCAGTTGCAAAAAAATATATCGCAGGTTCAACTCTCTCACAAGCTGTGAACGTTACAAAAGATTTAGCACAAAAAGGTGCTTTTGCAACTATAGATGTTTTAGGAGAATTTGTTGAATCAAAACAACAAGCGGAGCATGAGTTTCGCTCTTCTATGGAAGTACTTGACGCAATAAAGGAACATAAATTACAAGCTTATTTATCCATAAAACCCACTTCTCTGGGTTTAGGTATTGATGTAAATTTCGGTTATCATCATATTGCCCAGATAGTAAAAAAAGCCGCCGCCTTCGGCATATTTGTCAGGATGGATATGGAAAATACTCCATATACGACAGATACGCTGCATGCTTATAAAAAATTACGAGCGGAGGGTTTAACAAATTGTGGCGTTGTATTGCAGGCATATCTCAAAAGAACTCAACAAGATATAAGAGATTTAGCTAAATATAAGCCGAATATTCGATTATGTAAAGGGATTTATGTTGAATCTGAAACTGTTGCATTTAAACATCCGGAAGAAATTAGAAAAAACTATAAGGAATGTCTTCACTTGCTTATGGAAACTGCCTCAAAAGTCGGCATTGCAACCCATGATGATGTTCTGATTGATTCGGCAATGGAATATGTGAAAAAGAATAACATTGTCGGAGAACATTATGAGTTTCAAATGCTTTTGGGAGTGAGAGAAAATAGAAGGGATACAATTATTGCAGAAGGTCACAGCATGAGAATTTATGTACCATTTGGAGAAGACTGGTATGGATATTCTATACGACGCTTAAAAGAAAATCCTGCGGTAGCGCGCAATGTTATTAAAGCATTCTTTAGTCCTAATTCATGAAAAAACTATCTATATTTTCGCATATCGTCTTCGTATCATTTACGATATCTGTTTCTTCGTGCTCAGTAAGCACAAAAAACCAAGATACAGTCACTCTCGCTACTTTTAATATTGCATGGTTAGGTGATGGTGAAAATGATCGTGAGAAACGCTCTGAATCTGATTATGAACGGATTGCAATCATTATTAAAGAAATGAATGCTGATGTCATTGGTTTGCAAGAAATAGAGAATGAAAAAGCTCTGCGCAAAGTGATGAAATATCTCAATGATTATCAATGTTTTGTTGGTATTACCGCTCGCGGGCAAAATGTTGCTTTACTCTATAAGAACGATGTTAAAGTTACAAATGTGAACGAATATATGCCGGTTGCTATTCAAAAAGGGAGGAATCGACCCGGATTAGTAGCTCATTGTAAAAAAGGCAATTTTGATTGGGCTATGATGGTAGTTCATCTTAAATCGACTTCTCGATATGACTCGACTGATGATTTACGCCAGCAAAGCCGAGAAACCCGTCGCTTGCAGGCAACAGTGATGACAAAGTGGATTGACTCGGTGTCTCAAACTGATGAAAAAGATATAGTCATCGTAGGTGATTTTAATGATTTTCCTCTACGTAAGAAAGAGCCGACTCTAACAGCATTGCTCGAGAATCAGAGTATTGACTTTTTAACAAAAGAACGTAAAAGTTGTAAAGATGAAAAAATGTATGCAATAGACCATATTGTGGTTTCAAAAAGTGCAAGAAAACGATTTATTACTGGAAGTGACGGAATGGTAAATTTTTATGCATCCGAAAAAAAAGAAATTGCGCAAAAAATTTCCGACCATTGTCCTGTCGTAAGTACATTCGAGATAATTTCACCTGATAATGATTAATAATTATGACTGTTTTAGACTTAATACAACACGGATATAAAAATTGGAACGACCCATATACCTTAACCAAACTTGGTGCCGAGTTAGAAGAACGCTCACGATTTAATGAAGCGAGATTGTTTCTTAACAGAGCATTTGAATTGGACAATTCTCTGGAAGATATATATTTAAGTTTGGCTTTTACGCATTTTCGTGATATTTCCTCATCAGCGGAAGTTGGTGAAGAAATACTTGTGGACGGAATAGAAAACACATCTTCAGACATTTTAAAAGCTTGGCATATTGCCTTTGTTGAAGAAGAAGATATTGCGCGACAAATGGTCAATGTTCTCTCTCATTCACAATCAGTATATGTGCAATTAACAATTGCAAACTCTTTACTCTGGAGAGGGGATATTCACGCTGCGTATGAAAAAATTATGAGTATTCGTACTATTGAAGACAATGAAAAATCATTGGCAATGTATTGTAATCTTATGATTTGGTTATCCGGTACATACAAGGAGATACAACTCGAAAACGATGTTGTACCGTACGTTGAACGACTTCTTTCATATAACAAAAACTGTTTTTCTTATCAAAATATGCGAATTATGCTTTTTCAGTCATTAAAAAAATGGGAAAAAGTACAATATTATTGCAGTGAAGCACTTAAGCAGATACCTGATAATGAAACTCTCATGCTTGCATTCGCAATGGCTCTTGAACAACTTAATGATTATGATAATGCTGCAATGTGGTATAGTCGTGCCATTGGTGCAAAATATTCATTTGTTCGTGCCCGACTGCGATTAGCATACTTATTAGAAAAGCAAGGGAAAACAAATAGTGCAATCGAAGTCATTTTTGAGATATTTCATTGTAATCCGAATTATGCTTTGGGACATATACAAGCGGCGTTCTTTTTGTTCAAACATCATGATAAGAAAAATGCGGCTGCTCTTTTTACACGTGCTTATTCGCAGCTCAAACCTTACGAAAAGCAAACCGTTGATAATAATCCAATGACGCATGAATTGGCTGCTTTTCATTATAATACTATAATTATTACGCCGTCGCTCAATTGAGATAATGGTATAATTTTTGAGTATGCAGCGTACCATGTTGTAAATGTATCACTATAATTATGAATCCTTGATAATCAAAGGGTATATTCAATTCTTCGCCAAAATCATTGTCATTACGGAACTTCATGAGTTGTTCTCCTAAAGTGTTAAATAATTCGATTGAAGTTATGTCCGTCGAATTATGAATAGTTAATGACTTGTTTCTGATTGTAGTAAATATACTTTTAGGTTTATCATCGGAAACATTGTCTTGAGCATTGACAGTTTGCGGCAATATCTCAATGATGGCATTGTCTTTGTTGTTTTTTGTGCCATAATGGTCACCTTGGCTTTTCCCAAGAAAAATTCTGCCGTCGGGAGATACACAGACACTTCGCAGTCGAGATGTTTCAATGGTATATTTCCGCCATCCAAGAACAGAATCTTGATTTGGGTCCAATGGAAAAACAGAAAAAAACGGACTTCGTAAAGATGCAACGAGCAAAGAATTCTTCCATTCAGGAAATTTCTTGCCATCATAATATTCTATCCCTGCAATTGCTAATGTTGGGGTAAACGCAAGTTTTGGTTCAATAACTTGAGAATCTCTGCAAAATTCTTCCTCAGTAGGTGAGTCACAAAAACCTTCTACGAAGGGCCATCCGTAATTTCCTCCCTTTTTCAACAAGTTTAATTCATCATCACCCTGAGTACCATGTTCTGTGCTATACACAATATTGTTAGGTGTAATACATAAACCTTGATGATTTCTATGTCCCCAAGTCCAAATAGCACTTTGTGGAAACGGATTGTCATGTGGAATAGTACCGTCTATCATAATTCGCAGAGTTTTTCCTGCATAACTTTGTAAATTTTGTGAAGGAATATTATCTAATCTGCCGCCATCGCCGATTGTTAATAATAGTATCGAGTCCGCATGACACTTTACACGGCAACCAACATGCGAGTAACCACCGGGAATACTGTCTAAAATTATGCGCGGTTCGATGAGCTTATTGACATTTTTGTCATACGTAAAACGAATAATCCTTAAAAATATAGAAAAATTTTTTCCTTCAAATGTGTAAGCAGCGAATAGAGAAGTTGTGTTGTTTTTTGTCAGAATATCGAAACCTAACAAACCGGGTTCATTCGTCGGATATCGTACCAGATTAGGCACTTGAGATAAAAGTGTATCTCTTGTACCGCTCTCGGGGTTGATACGAAAAATCATTCCATCAATCCCTGAAATCCATAAATGATTATCATTACCCCATCGCATTTCCCAAGGTACTTGCATATTCTCGGCAATTACTCTTTTTGTTATCTCTTGCGATATTACAGAGAAATACAACAAGAAAAACAATATGATTATTGATATTGATTTTTTCATTCTGAAACAAGAAATGATTGGGTGAGAATGTTGTTGTTTTGATGAATTGTGATAAAGTAAACACCTTGTGATAATACATGCAACGGCATACTAAGATTGTTGTTCCCTTGTAGTTGTTGCACAATTCTTCCTGTTATATCATATATTTTTGCATTCCATTCTAACTGGGTACTGCTTATTATTGTTAAAAGATTGTTTTGCGTTTTTATAGTAATTTCCCCATTATTTTGCGGTGTGTCATCATTTGTATCCGATATTTTAGAAGTTAACTCATAGATACCATTTTCTTTAGTGCTTTTTGTGCCGTAGTGATCGCCTTGACTACGACCGATAAATACACGACCTTGAGGAGATACGCACACACTGCGTAAGCGTCCCAATCCCATATTGATATTGGTTCTTTTAATAACAGAATCACCATTTTCATTCAGATGGAGCACGTGAAGAGAATTTCCTTTTAATGATGAGAGCAACAAAGAGTTTCTCCAATCGGGAAATTTATTGTTGTCGCAATATTCCAAACCGGCTAATCCTAATGTTGGACTAAAACCGGCAATAGGTTCATGAACATTCGAGTCGGCGCAAAATTTCTTTTCTTGAGGTAAATTGCAGTATCCTTCCACGGCAGGCCATCCGTAATTTGCAGCTTTTGTAAGTATATTCACCTCGTCTTCTGTTGTTTCGCCGTGCTCGGAACTGTAGATTATGCCATTTCTACCTATACATAAACCCTGGTGATTCCTATGTCCCCATGACCAAACCGGACTATTGGGAAAAGGATTATCTTGTGGAAAAGAACCATCAAGATTTATTCTCAACGTTTTACCTGACCATGAGGCAATGTTTTGTGATGGTTGTGGTTGAATTCTACCGTCACCAGAAGTAATCAAGAGTGTGTTATCCGGCATATATTTAACACGACAACCGGAGTGTGTTGTGCCGGCTCCGATTTTTTCGATAATAGTAGTAGGGTTTGTTAAGGTAACATTGATTTGATTATACTTCAGTTTAATAATTCGTAAATATATTTTACTGCTTTCCGTGTATGTGTAGGATACATAGACATCAGTTTCGCCAATGTCGTTTGTGACGATATCAAAGCCATGCATTCCTGATTCGGCAGACCTTGTTACGCCGGTTTGTTCATACAAAACAGTTGATTCACCATTTGTAGGATTTACACGTAAGATACGACCTTCGATGCCTGTTGTCCAAATCCAGCCGTCGGGTCCCCATCGCATTTCCCAAGGCACTTGAATATCGGTTATGACCGGGCGTACAATGAGATCTGCCAGATTTTTTTGAGCAGAAGATATGTGTGGTATTGCTAAAAGTAACAATACGTATAATGTACATAGTTTTTTCATGATGTTTATATGATTAGTGAAAAAGGTTATCCAAATCAAGAACTCTGTCATTGTGTTTTTGTCACAAAATCAGCGAGAAAATGGTTTTTCTTTGTAGCGTTTTGCTTCTGCATGGCTTCCTTGTTTATCTTCCCAGCTAAGAACTTTGTCATATTGTTTAATAGCCAGATTTCTTCTGCTTTGCATGTCATAAATTTTCACAATTTGAA
>JAYRWZ010000072.1:0-5209 GCA_041917875.1 Chloroflexota bacterium
CCATTCTGAGCCGCCGGGTAAACCAAGCATAGTTTGCTCCTTTGAAAAAGTATAAAAATCAACGCTTTGCTGCTATATTCACATCGTGACAGCATTGCGCATTGCATTTGCTATTGATTGAAAAATTGCCATACCGTCATCGCATCCCAATGCCTTATCTGCGTATCGTTCGGGATGGGGCATCATACCGAGAACATTGCCGCGTTCATTGACGATACCGGCAATATTATTGATGCTGCCATTGGGGTTGGCTGTGTCATTGCTCTTGCCCTCAGCATTACAATATCGGAATGCCACGCGTCCTTCATCTTCCAAACGGCGAATAGTATCCGGTTCTGCAAAATAATTACCTTCGCCATGTGCTATCGGTATGCGTAACACTTGACCTTGCTGCAAAGAAGAGGTAAATGGCGATTGGGTATTATCGGCACGGATATAGACATCGCGGCAGATAAAACTTAAAGAAGTATTTCGCAAGAGAACGCCCGGCAATAATCCAGATTCCGTTAAAATTTGAAAGCCATTACAAATGCCTATAACTAAACCGCCTTTATTGGCAAAGGTTACAACTTCACGCATCAATGGCGAGAAGCGAGCAATGGCACCACATCGCAAATAGTCACCAAAAGAAAAGCCGCCGGGAAGAATAATGCAATCAATATCTGCCGGAATGGAGGTTTCTTTGTGAAACAAATAGCGTGCATTGCCGCCGGAACGTTGTGCTGCTGTGAGTGCATCGTGATCACAATTTGACCCCGGGAACACTACTATACCATAGTTCATGCCGCCTCCATAGCATGAAGGGCAATGCTGTAATCTTCGATAATCGGATTAGCGATGAGTGCCTTACATCCGGCATCTACGTGAGCGCGGGCTTCCTCTTCCGATGCTGCCGTCACAGTCATTTCCACATGCTTACCAATGCGCACATCGGTCAATGTTGAAAACGATGATGCATGCAAAGCATGCTCAACCGTTTTGCCTTGAACATCTAAAATTCCTTTGCGCAATGTGATTGTAACAGTTGCGTGATAGGTATTCATCAAACTAACTCCAATGTATAATAGATAAAATTTTTGAACCGTATTATTTTGTTGCCAATGCTTTTTCTATGGCACTGACACATTCTTCTGAAAGCGGTTTGACTCTTGAACGAAAACGTTGCACAATTGAGCCATCTTTGCCGATGAGGAATTTTTCAAAATTCCATGCTACTTCACCGGCAAGTTCACTTTTGCCTTGACCACTCGTTAAAAATGTATAGAGGGGATGTTTATTTTCGCCCTTGACCACAATTTTACCGAGCATGGTAAATGTGACGCTGAATTTTGTACTGCAAAACTCGGCAATTTGTGCATTGCTGCCCGGTTCTTGTGCACCAAAATCATTCGCCGGCACACCGATAATCACCAAACCCTGATCTTTGTACTTTTTGTGCAGGGCTTCCAATTCTGTGTATTGTGGTGTATAGCCGCAAGCCGAAGCAACATTGACAATCAAGAGCACTTTACCCTTGTATTTCTCAAAAGAAATTTCTTTACCGCTTATGTCTTCTATACTCACAGTGTAAAGCGATTGCTGAGCATAAGACTCCGCTGCCATTATATGTGAACGCGTAGCTACTGTGCCAAAAAATACCAAAGCGGCATTCACTAAAGACAACATTGCTGTTTTCATTGTCATTGAATTATAATAATGGTGAAGCGCAAAATTACGCCTTTTTCCGAAGACGGTCAGAGATAATCCTTAGCGTTATGGCAAAGCACTTTTCTCTATATTATCGAATGATAAAAAGATTACGCTTTGGTAAAACAGTAATTTTGTAAGTCTTAAACATCACAAACATAGGTTCTTACTGTATGAAAACACTTGCACCAAAAAAGGTTTTAATCGTTGATGATGAACATGATATTGTCGAACTTGTTGCCTATAATCTGCGCAAAGAGGGCTATACTGTCTTTACTGCAACCGATGGAATCACAGGATTGGATTTAGCAAGGCAGGAACAACCGGACCTTGTTGTCCTTGATGTCATGATGCCGGGCTATGATGGTTTTGAGGTATGTCGTATGATTCGCCAAACGCCCCATATAGCCAATACATCCATTGTGTTCCTTACTGCCAAGTCCTCAGAAATTGACCAGATACTCGGGTTGGAGCTGGGTGCTGACGATTATATTCAAAAGCCCGTCAGCCCGCGCGTGCTTGTGGCAAGGGTAAAATCCGTGATTCGCCGAGCCAATGAGCAAATACGCACCGAAACTATTGTGGCTCCCGAGATCGTTCAAATCGAAGACATAGAAATCAACAGACAAAATTATACTGTAAAAATCAGCGGAGTAGAGATATTCTTTCCCAAAAAAGAATTTGAATTGCTGGCTTTTCTTGCAACAAATCGCGGTAAGGTTTTTACTCGTGAATCATTGCTCAAAAGGATATGGGGCGAAAGTGTCTTCGTTGTTGATAGAACGGTGGATGTTCATGTCTCGAAGGTGCGCGAAAAATTAGGGAAATACGGTGGTTATATTGAAACAGTCAAAGGCATCGGCTATCGTTTCCGTCCTTAACAATCCCGCATAGAGCCGTTTTTTGTATGCACTCAAATGCGACAAAAACGGAGCAAACATTCGTCAGAATTGTATATTGTGCTAACTTGCATTACTCAACACAGTTCTGATGGCATCATAGTATGAAGCATTACAGCAGATTTTTCCTCTTTTTCTTTCTTGCTATCACTATATGTGCGGCACAAAAGCCGTCGGCAAAACCGCCGTTTTTATGGGCGGGTATATATGGCGATATGTCTTTACTGCTCCATAATGTGGACTTTAGAGCAATTCCCGGATGTCCCACTTGTGGTCAAAATTTTAGTAATACCGTTGGTCAAGGATATAGTGTCGGTGCATTGCTCGAATTGCCCTTAGCAATGCAATGGCGCTTACGTTTGCGCGGAGGATATACAGATATTGGTACCCGACTTGCAACCCAAGAACAAAATATAGGCAATACTCTTGTGCGGAGAGCTTCCGCACCCAATGAAGTGGTCAGTGTTCCCGTAGCAACAGAATATTCTTTAGAAGCGGGGCTTGCAGGTTGGACAATAGAACCCGGTGTAAGTTATGAACCCGTCTCGCGTTTATTTGTGAGTGCCGGGATTGGGGCAACATTCTTATCCACGACAACATTTGCCCAAAGGGAAAGCATTATCTCTCCGGCGGGCGTCTTATTTAACACGGGACGTTCCTTTCGTAATGATACTTCGGGCATAATACCTAATGTTCCTTCTGCTTTGTTTAATGGTACTATCGGTGTTCATTATGGTTTCCCGCTATCTTCTACCGTAACGGCATCACCGGAAGCGCGTCTTGTACTGCCCTTCAACAATATATCCTCAGATTTGTCATGGACAATTGCTCAATTACAGCTTGGTGTGACACTGACATATTCCTTCATTCCCCCACCGGATATTGTGATCAAATATGATACGACCATTGTGCGCGATACCACGAAAAAATTTGTACTTAACTTGGTTCAACCTCAAGTGTCTTTATTGGCAATCACACGCGATGTTCGTACAGAAAAAATTGATTATACCGAGTATCGCCATCTTACTATTCGTGAACACTATCTTAAAGAAATACCGAAAATTTCGCGTTTGGAATCCAGTATTGTAGCTTTTGGCATTGACCCGCAAGGCAAAAGAGAGCCAACACCTACTATTCGAATAGAAGAAATAGAAACCGAAGAGCAGTTTCCGCTTTTACCGCAAGTGTTCTTTCCCGAAGGCAATGCGGATTTGGATAAAACAGTGATGGTCCAATTGTCGAAGGATGATGTGCAACAATTTTCCGAAAACACGCTTGGAAGAAATACCCTTGATATTTATGGACAATTATTAAATATCATTGGAAGCCGCATGACCAAAAAACCGGAAGCGACTATTACAATTACCGGTGCCAATAATACCAAGAACAGCGATACGACAGAGAATCTTTCCCGTAATAGAGCCAATGTCATAAAAGAATATTTAGTAGAAAAATGGAATATCGCCCCTTCGCGTATCAATACGGCATTTAGAAAATTACCCGAAAAGGCAGCCAATAATACCACCCCCGACGGACAGGCAGAAAACAGCCGTGCTGACATCAATTCCAGTGATATGGATATATTGCGTCCCGTATCTTTGCGTGAGGTCATAGTAAAAGCCACACCGCCCATCGTAGAAATTGTACCGACCATTGTTTCTGATTCCGGTTTGGTCCAATGGACAGTGGATGTGGAGCAAAGTTTACGACCGCTGCGCAATTTCAATGGCACATCAATGCCTCTGGGAATTTTACAATGGAATCTGGCAGAAAAACCAATGCCCGAATTGGAAACCCCTGTGCAAATTGAATTGAAAGCACAAGATAAAATTGGTATGACAACCACTGCTCGCCAATCCTTGAAAGTCCAACAACTCACCCTCAAAAAGAAACGCTATGAATTGCATGATGATAAAAAAATAGAACGTTTCGCGCTCATTGTCTTCGATTTCAACAGTGCCAGCTTGAACCCCGCCAATCAGCGTATTGTGGATGATATTAAGTCACGCATACAGCAAGATTCTAAGGTGATAATCTCCGGTTTTGCGGACAGAAGCGGCGAATTAACCTATAATCAAAACCTTGCTTTGCGTCGTTGTCAAGAAGTAAAAAATGCCTTGGGGCTTGCCGAAGGACAAGTAAAGTTAGACCCGGTCGGCAGTAAAGAATTGCTCTATGACAATGAATCTCCGCAGGGACGTTCCTATTCACGCACCGTGCAAATTATGGTCGAAACCCCGGTCAGGGAATAGCATTACCATAGGGAGCAGAGACTTTATTCTATTAGAAATCATGGTATTATCAACAAAACAGCGCAGTCTTGCCGCAATGATATTCATGGGAATTGCCGTGGTCATTGTCTATGCAATCAATCCGTCGGAAACGCCGCTTATACCATGTTATTTTTACACAATAACGGGTTTGCAGTGTGCCGGTTGTGGCATGACAAGAGCAGGACATCACTTTCTGCATGGCAATTTTGCCAATGCGTGGAACTTTAATCCATTGATTTTCGTAACGGTGCCGGCAATAGCGTACTTCGGGCTGCGTTCGCTGCTCATAGTATGGCACGGAAAACGGTTACCTGCCATGCGTTTACCGATTTGGGCGTATATTGCATTATC
>JAYRWZ010000073.1:0-3587 GCA_041917875.1 Chloroflexota bacterium
CACGATGCACACCATCGAAAGTACCGACGGTTAATACCGTATTTTTATCAAAGGGAATCTCATCGAATAAATTAAATGTTTTCATGTTTCGTATTATTTTTTAGATAAGAGAACAAATCCGCTAATTGTTGCACAGTCCATGATTGGTTTTCCGTAAATTGTCCGACAGCATTGCGCCGTAATGTCTGCACATAACCACCCACACCGAGATCAGCACCGACATCTCTTGCCAAAGAACGAATATAAGTGCCTTTACCGCATTGAATACGCAAAGTCAAAAATGGATTATTCCATGCGAGAATTTCAATAGAATCTATTCGCACCGGTCTTGGTTCAATTTCTATTTCTTTCCCTTTACGAGCCTGTTGATACGCTCTTTGACCATTGATCCAGACAGCACTATATAAAGGCGGTATTTGATGTACTGTCCCGATATATGGCAATAATGTATCTTGTATATTTTTAAAAGTTATGTGCTCAGTCGATAAGTGATTTTCTTCGGGCGTTTCACCGTCATCAGATCGTGTTATAGCACCAAGTTTGATGGTCACATCATAGATTTTATAGAACTGCTGAATGGCTTCGACATGCTTTGTTGCTCGTCCGATACAAAGCACCAGAACTCCTGTTGCCAATGGATCAAGCGTACCCGCATGACCGATTTTTTTCATTTTGATAATCCCACGCATTTTTGCGACAATATCAAACGAAGTCCACGTTAAGGGTTTATCAATGACCAGGATAGCGCCGCGTTCATGTGCATAGTCTCGCCAAAGTTGAGCGTCGGTTTGCCCAAAGACACCCTGAGGTAACACCGGCAATTCTTTTTCGCCGAACACCGGAAAAGGCAATACAGTGTCAGTAGTTGAGATTGTATCGTCAGTGTTCATCCTTTTTTACCGAATCAAGAAGGGAATGAATGGCATCCATTTCATCGAGTGTATCATCACGAAAAAACTGTAAATCAGGTACGGCTCGTATAGTCATTTTATGAGCTAATTGTGATCTGATTTTTCTTTTATTATTTTCGAGATATTCAATAACATCTGTTGTTGTTGCCTTGCCACCAAAGGCACTTACATACACTCGTGCATGTTTCAAATCAGGCGAAACACGCACAGAGGTAACTGTAAGTAATCCCGCACGTAATTCACTTGCAATAGGCCTCATAATTTCCGCAAGTAATTCTCGAATAACTCCACCGACTTTTTCTGAACGTATTGACATAGTGCTGGTTAATTATGTAGAAATTATGTGAGTTTGCGTTTCACTTCAGTTATTTTGTAACCCTCAATAATATCGCCGATTTCAAAATCATTGAATCCTTGCATTGCAATACCACATTCAAATCCGGTATCTACTTCTCGGACATCGTCTTTTATGCGTTTAAGTGATTGCAATCCACCTTTGAATATGGCGAAACCATCGCGCAAGACGCGAACTTTATCATTTCGGGTTATCTTACCGGATTGAACGTAACATCCGGCTATAACTCCCAATTTACTAATCTTGAAGATTTGGCGCACTTCAACCGTTGAAGTGATTTCTTCCTTGATTTCCGGCGACAATAATCCTTCAAGAGCGAGTTGTACTTCATTAATACAGTCATAGATAATACTGTAAAGTCGTACATCCACGCCTTCTGTTTCCGCCGAACGGCGGGCGCCCGATGAAACCGCTGTATTAAATCCTATAACAACAGCATCTGACGCAGCAGCCAACATTATATCTCCTTCGCTAATCGAACCAACACCTTTGAGGATGATATTGACCTTCACTTCATCACGTGAAAGTTTGTAGAGAGAATCGGACAATGCTTCAACCGAGCCTCCTACATCACCTTTGATAATAAGTTTCAACTCTTTGGTACCACCTTGTTTAATTTGTGCAGAAATGTCATCCAAGGTAGTGTGACGTACTTGTTTGAATTGTTGCTCCCTTGCTTGAAGCTGGCGGCGAGCCGAAATGGCTTTTGCTTCGGACTCTTCTTCCATAGCCACAAAAATATCTCCCGCTGATGGTAAACCATCGAAACCTGAAAGCTGCACAGGTATTGACGGACCGGCAGATTGCACACGATTGCCTCGCTCATCGAACATAGCACGCACACGTCCGGAGTGAATTCCCACAACAAAGGGATCGCCAACTCGGAGAGTTCCTTTTTGTACTAATACGGTTGCAAGAATACCCTTGCCCTTATCAAGATGCGCCTCAATGACAGTACCGCGCGCCTGACGATCAGGATTAGCTTTTAACTCGAGGATTTCTGCTTCAAGAAGGATTTTTTCCAAAAGAACATCAACATTAAGTCCTTGCTTTGCAGATACATGAACACATTGAAATTTACCGCCCCAATCTTCAACCAAAACACCGTGGTCGGCAAGCTGCTGTTTAATTTTATCAGGATTGGCTTCGGCACGATCTATCTTATTGATGGCAACCACAATAGGCACATTTGCAGCATTGGCATGACTTATTGCCTCGATGGTCTGGGGCATTACTTGGTCATCAGCAGCAACAACAAGCACCACGATATCGGTTACTTGCGCACCGCGCGCACGCATAGCCGTAAACGCCTCATGGCCCGGGGTATCAAGAAAGCCGATTTCTTTACCATTTTGTAATGTCACATGATATGCTCCTATGTGTTGTGTGATGCCTCCGGCTTCGCCCGCAACCACATTAGCTTTTCTGATATAATCGAGCAATGATGTTTTACCGTGATCCACGTGCCCCATGATAGTAACAATTGGTGGACGAGGTATCAGACTCTCTTCGCTGTCTTCATCATCTTCGATATTAGAAACATGCTGTTCATCAATAAATTCAACGGTAAAACCATAATCATCGGCAATAAGTGTGATCGTATCTTTATCTAAGCGTTGATTTATTGTAACCATAAGCCCGAGTTTCATACATTTCATGATTACTTCGGAGGTGGTTACCCTCATTAAATTCGCCAAATCACTCGTAGATACGAACTCTGTTAATCGTAATATCGTATCTTCCATATCAAGTTCTTCTTGACGGCGCTGTTCTTTTTCCTCACGCTCTAACTTACGTTTTTGACGTAATTTGCTACGTTGCGAAATTGTAGATGATTCGTCCATACCTTGGCGAGTTTCACGTATAGCACGTTCAACTTCTTCTTCGGTGATGACCTCTCGCATGGATTTTTTACCCTTAACTTTTTTCTTCTTATCATCTTGCTTCGAAGTTACACCTATCTTAGAGGCAATTGTTTCAACTCCTACACCACGCTTACCGAATTTATGCTTTGATTTTACTAATTCAAGCTCGGCAGCACTCAACTGTGGTGATGAAACAGGTTTGTCATCAGATTGTGATCTAATTGCCGGATTTTCACGAGTTTTTGGCGTAACGGCTGTGGTGGAATCAGAACTGCGTCCTGTTTTGCTTCTGTCTCCTGGACGTGCATCGCGCTGGTCGGGACGACGATCTCCTGGACGTGCATCGCGCTGGTCGGGACGACGATCTCCGGGACGTGCATCGCGTTGGTCGGGACGACGATCTCCTGGACGTGCATCGCGTTGGTCGGGACGACGATCTCCTGGACGTGCATCGCG
>JAYRWZ010000074.1:0-27744 GCA_041917875.1 Chloroflexota bacterium
ATATCCGATGCACAGTTACCCATGATTTCGATTGTTTGATGAAATTCTCTCACATTGCTGATAATATGATCTGATGGTAAAACAGTAATTATGGCATTGGGTTCAGTTCTTTGTGCAATGATAGTTGCTGCTAATGCAATGCATGGTGCCGTATTTCTCCCAAAAGGTTCTATGATGATATTTTCAATCGGAATAAGCGGTAATTGATCCTTCAGAAATTGCGTGTAATGGGGCAATGTTGTGATAAATATTTCATCAGGTGCAAAATACGGCAATAACCGCATGACAGAGTTCTGAATCATAGTGCCGTCACCCAAGAGATGAATGAATTGTTTGGGCATTTTTTCACCGCTGCGGGGCCATAAACGAGCACCGGAGCCGCCCGCCATGATTATCGCCGCTTTCTGTAATTTTTTTGTTGATGACATATCATGAGTTCCTTTGAATTTTTGTGGGTTGGGGCGAAGATAAAGCTGGGTTCAAGATAAATTCATTCACAATTTCGCTATCATTACTGTGATAATGGATTGTACCGATTATTTGTGTGCTTTCATGTCCTTTGCCGGCAATCAGAATAATATCGCCGAAAGATGCCACAGATAAAGCAAAGTCAATTGCGCGTTTGCGATCAATAATTATTTCTGTCGGCAACATTCTGGTAAAACCTTTCAAAATATCGTTAGCAATGGCTTCGGGTAATTCAGCTCTCGGATTATCGTTTGTGATAATCACATAATCTGACAAGCGGGATGCTATATTGCCCATGAGAGGCCTTTTTTCTTTATCTCGATTCCCACCACAACCAAATACGGTAATTATCCTTCCGGTATTATTTGTCAGCGTTTGCAGAATATGACGGCATGATTGAAGCACTTTTTCTAAGGCATCAGGTGTATGTGCATAATCAACAATAGCCACAGCACCGCAAGGAAGTGAAATAGATTCCATACGCCCGGGAGCACCTCGTAAAACCGGAGCCGTTTCTTGGATATGCTGAAAATCTATGCCTAATTCAAAAGCCAGAGAAAAACAAAGTGCCGTGTTTTCTACGTTAAAAAAACCGACCAGCGGCACAGAAAATGCCACATCTGCGCGTTTACGATGCCTCGCTCCGAAAGTCAATGAAAAATCAGAACCTGATAAAGCGGTATAAACGGAATGAACATGGGTGTCGCAATTGTGTTCCATTCCTACGAAGAATGTTTTTGCTTTGGTGTCTTGTACCATAAAATGAGCATATTCATTATCCGCATTTACTACTGCAATAGCGTCTGCCGTAAGTTGATCAAATAAAATTTTCTTCGCTTTTGCATATTCTTGCATATTACCATGAAAATCAAGGTGATCATGTGTGAGATTCGTAAATATGGCTGCTGTAAAATAAATGCCTCTCACTCTTTGTATCACAAGAGCATGTGAACTAACTTCCATGCATACATAATCAATGCCTTCCGACACCATCTCGTGCAGTAATTTGACTAATTCGGGCGCTTCAGGTGTTGTGTAAGAAGTGGGTATATAACGATTGCCGATATAATTACCGGTTGTACCGATTATGCCACATTGAAAACCGGATGATTCAAGTAAATTTCTTACAATAAAAGTGATAGAAGTTTTGCCGTTTGTGCCCGTTACTCCAATTATTTTTATTTTTTTGGAGGGGTGATCATAAAATTCATGGGAAATATCCGCAGCTGACTCACGGCAATTATGCACTTTAATATATGTCACATTTTCATGAAGAAATTCCGGCAAATATTCACAAATAACAGATCTTGCTCCATTATCAATGGCGGTTTCAATATAGCGATGCCCATCGGTGCTTGTTCCTTTTATTGCAATAAACAATGAGTTTGCAATACATTTCCGAGAATCATGCTCGATGGTCAAAACAACAATGTCCGCATTTCCGTGAATACTGACAGGAATTATTGCGCGGAGTAAATTGCTCAATATTTTCATCTGTATTATTGTGCTATAATTTCACCCATGACAATCGGGTTTTCATGGTGTAAAGTATGAAGTATAGTATCCGCATCATTTTTATCACAGACTACTATCATCCCGATACCCAAATTAAATGCTTCACGCATAGAATCAACGGGGACATTGCCTGCGTGTTGAATCAAGGAGAAAATAGGGGGGATGGTCCAGGCGTTCCAATCAATATTAAGCCCCATACCTTCTCGCAATACTCTTTTCGTGTTACCGATAATTCCTCCGCCGGTGATATGTGAAAGTGCATGGGCAGTGTGATTTTCAATAAGAGGCAAGCATTGTGTTAGGTATGAGCGATGAATTGCTAGGAGAGCTTCACTTAAAGTCATGCCTAATTCATCGCTGTACATATCATGAGAATACTTCGGGAACAAAGCAGCCCTCGCCAATGAATAACCATTGGTATGCAAGCCGGACGAGGGTAAGCCGATAAGTATATCACCTATGTGAACTCGCGAACCATTGAGAATATTTTTTTTGTCCACAACCCCGACGATTGTACCTGCAATATCATATTCGCCGGCTTGATACATTGATGGCATTTCTGCGGTTTCTCCGCCAATGAGTGAACATGAGTTTTCAATGCAGCCGTTTACCAAGCCGGTGATTACTTTTTCGGCAACATCAGGATTAAGAACTCCCGTTGCGAAATAATCAAGGAAATAGAGTGGTTTTGCACCACAGGCAAGTATATCATTCACACAATGATTAACCAGACAATGACCAACAGTATGATGTGTATCGCTCATAAAAGCAAGTTTGAGCTTTGTTCCCACACCATCGGTGCTTGATACTAATATTGGATGATCGTAACCCGGGAAACGTGCATCAAAACATGCTCCGAAAAGACCAATATCGGTCATGACTCCGGGAGTAAACGTTGAACGAACAAGAGGTTTAATTCTATCAACTGTTTCTTCACCGGCTGCAACATTTACTCCGGCATTTTGATATGTCAGCATTATAGTGTTTCCTTATTGTATTGAAAGTTTAAATGCAAAAATAGGTAATTACTCGTCCGAGAAAGAAATACTTTTCCCATGAAGTTCACTTTGTTATCGAACTGAAAGGGCAATATCTCTTCGCAATAATCCTGCAAGAGCTTGATAAGGCAATTGTATGGTATGCATACCCATCGAATAGGGTGATATGTCATAAGGATTATAGACTATGCTAAGTCCATTGCGTGTAAAAGCGAAGTTGGAAGATAAAGGCAAACTGTTCGAAGACAGCACAAAACCATGGTTTCTAAGATCATGATAGAGTGGAATATCATACATCCTTCTAAATTCCATTTCGGCGAGTGTTCGTAAATCGGATGTATCATTGACTATGTCCTTTAGCGTAAGAAATCGTGGATTTTGCGTTGCTATGACATAATAATTCGTTGTTTGCAATGGATGGGCACCACCTGTGTATATATACGATGATGAGCGTAATGTAATGAAATAATCTGTGTTATGTTCGACATTGACTTCTATTGTGCAGTTCCAAGGTATCGGATCCGTTTTTTGAGGACCTGAAATATCGCGAACATAATCATTGAGGAATGCTTTGGCTAATGATTCGACAGTAGCAGAGTCATTGTCCTGAAACTCTGATACATTCCATTGTAGATTCTCTATGATAGTTTTATGGACAGCAGCATTGATGAAATGTCGTAAGAGTTGTGTTGGCGGGTTTGAAACAGAGTTTTGTACTTCGACCCACCGGATAGTCACAGTTGCACAGTTATTGCTGTCTTCTTGGCATGACGGTAAAGACAGATTGAATGCTTTTGAGGCGAAACGTAAAGTGTCTTTTTGAGGAATTGTGTAATGTGTCGATGTTCGTTGTGAGTCGTTTGTGCATGAAAGTAATCCTACAAGAGAGAACAAACTAACAGAAAGTATGACGGAAAAAAAAGTACGCATTATTCGTAATTAAATGATCAATTATTAGTCTTTTCGGTAAAAATTTCGTCGCGTAAACCTTTGTTAATCTTATAGTTGGAATATTTTACTATGGCTTTGCCTTTCACATCTTTTTTCATATCCTTTTGAGCACGGTTGTTCTTTTGTAAATCGCCCGTCAATGATTTTGGTAATGCAAATTGAGGTAAGACAAATTGCACAATCGTTGATTTTGGCAAACCGTATTTTTGCTCCGGTGTTGCATAACTGAATACCATATCTAAGGTACCTTTACGTGTGCTTGTTGAAACCTTGTATATCAAAAGTGACTTCTCTTCGACCCATAAAGTAGAAAGTATAATTTCTGATGCTTCATCGTTGGGGATTATCTTTACTTTTGTCAGTTTCTTGCCCTCAAACTCCTCTGTACCACTGATAATAGCCGTGTGGGCAACATTGAGTATATCATTTGTTGGTAAGCCGATGCCTTGTTTGGGCAATAGTCCGAATCCTTCGGATACGACTCGAGACTTATTGGGCGCTTTGTAAAAGTATTGCGCTTTTGCATCAGGAATATTGAGATATTCAAGTTCAATAGTAATGCCGAGATCCACTTGAAAGTCTTTGATGGCTGATACTTTCTTTTTGAGAGCAGAAACCAATTGCTCTGGGTCCTGTGTTTTGTTCTCTTGTGCGATTAAAGAAAAAGTGTAGAATGCTATGGATAAAGTACATATCGAAAGTAGCACACGGATGGGGCTTTGAGTATAATTTTTCATTAAATCCTTCTATCAATATTGGTAGTCATGGCTAATATGGTATGTATCCTGATCAGATACGAACAATATTATAAAACAAAGTTCAGATGAATACATAAAAAAAGCGTCCACAATAATGTGAACGCTTTTTTTGACGAATTTCTTTCGCTTAGCGTGTTTCGCGATGCACGGTATGACGACGAAGAAATGGGTTATACTTCTTCATTTCCAAACGCTCGGGATGGTTTTGTTTGTTTTTCATTGTCGTATAACGTGATGCCGGCTTGCCTTCAGCTTTAGCTTCTGTGCATTCTAACGTTATGATGAGTCTTGCACCCTTTTTAGCCATTATGATCCTCTTAGTGGAGTTTGTTATCGAAAAAAGTCTTCAAAAATATGCTAAGTTGTTGGAATAACCATACACTATGATGACAGATTATGAATCAGAATGAGATAATCAAGTTTAGATAATTCGTGTAATATGTTGAAAAAAAAAGTCTTGTCACATTTATTTTGACTATCTTCCTCCGAATGTAGCAATCAAATTGAATGTGATAAACGATTTGTTCTGCTCATCCGCAGTCCTACCGATAAAATTGATGAGATTGTAACGAACTTCTAATCCCGCAGCAAGTAAACCCGCATCTATGTCAACACCGGCACCTCCGCTGAATCCCACTCGATTATTGATTGGGTCTTTCTCAACAGGAAACTGCGGCGTATCGTTGGGTAATTTTAACTCAGTAGTATTGGTAATATAGTTGTAAGTCAGTCCGCCAAGGATGTAGAGCCCTAAAGATTTTTTCAATAGATACAAAGAGCACCCTGCTTCGAGCGGAATAATATTTTGAACAGTCGAAATTGTAGCCAACAATGTATCGGTATTCGGTTTAAATATACGAATATCGGTTTGTGGGAATCTGTGGATGCCTGCGGAAGCATAAGAGTAGAGATTTCCTTCCAAGTTTATGCTTAGACGAGCACCAAAGTTATAACCCAATCGTGTGGCATCACGGTAAAGTTGTCCGCTAATATCTTGATTATTAAGTACATCGGTGTTGTACACATCATTGACAAACTCACTTGGTGTAGAAAGTCCGGTTTGGAGCGAAAACATAATTTGTGACTTTGCCGGAATGGTGATGAGCGCACAACAAATCAGAAAGATGAGCGTGGAGAAACGTATCATGTTTATCAAATATGTGAATCGTAAAATAATAATCAATTTTTTGTCTATGAACAACAATGACGGCATTTGGTTTGAAATGTTGCCCGATTTGTACCGCAAGAAAGTACCACATAATAATGATAATGCAAGAAGAACGTCAAAAATGTGGTTGTTAAAGCCCGTGAATTTCGTAATTTTATGGAATGCAGCACTAATCTTTACTCAGCACATGACAATTCTATCTATGAATGTGCGCCTTATCGCTATTGTGGTTTTAACCATAGTGATTGGCGTACCGTCTGTATTTGGGCAAATCACAGACACACGATTTTTCTACGGTTCATCCTTGACTCAGGAGAGTAGGTTGATATATGAGAGGGGGTTACTTACTCGCAGCAGATTGCTGTTGGAGGAAACTTTACGTGATTATGAACATTTTCCGGCTTATGATAAAGCGCAGTTGTTATTGGCATTACAAAGTTCTGCTTCTAAGAATTTTACTGCTTCGGAAGACATTCTGATACGTTTCTTGAATGAGCGCCCTCTCTCACCTTTAGTTCCTCAAGCGAATGCTTTGAGAGGGTTTGTCGCATTTGAGCAGCAAAAAATGGATAAAGCTGCTGAGCGTTTTGCCAAAAGTGTCGAGTCTTGTTCTACACAATACAATAGCAGAAATGATTCTCTATATCTTGATATTGCCGCTGTGAGTACTTTTTGGCGTGGTGTGGCACAAGCAAAAGTGGGTTTATACGATTCGGCTGCTGTATCCTACAAGAAATGCTATACCCAATATCCTAAAAACTCCATCGCAGATGATGCTATGTTCTATGATGGACTTCTCCAAGAAAACAGTAATGAACCTGTGAATGCACTTACAACATTTTCTAAGTATCGCGCAGACTATCCCATGCGTAACAATGTCGTTGCGGCAGCTGTCAGAGAAGCACAAAACAGATTAAAGCGGCGCCAAAGTTCTCTTGCATTGGTTGTGCTCGAAAGTGCCGAATCTGCTCGAAATAACAGTATCAATGATGAAGCGCGTGCACTGTCCGGTTATGAAAAACAAACAAATGCAGTTCATGCAGCCGAGGAAATCATGTTCTTACGGGGCGAAGCATATAATCTTTTGGCTCGCTATGAGGATGCTCTGGTTTCATATAGTCAGTTTTTACAAGATTACCCTCATTCAGCTTTAGCAAATCAAGCCAGACTTGGTGCCGGTTGGGCATATCTGCATCAGCAAAACTATGATAAAGCAATTGGCTTGTTTACAGTAGTGATTGACAGCATAAGCGATGTGGTTTCACCGGTTCGATCTGCGGCACAACTATATAGAACAATAGCATGGAAGAAAAGCAATAAACGAGAAGAAGCATACCGTGAATTATCCACTTTGTCGGTCCAATCGGGTTATCCATACTTAGCACAAGTGCTTATGGAATTGGGGCAAATGTATTATGAAGATGCCAAATACACCGAAGCGCGTCGTGCATTAGAACGTGGCGAAAGAGAAAGTTCCGATGGATTTATTTCTGCTCGTATTCAATTACTTCTGGGTAATGCTTATTTAGAAGAACGCCTTTATCAGAAAGCAGCTCAAGCGTTTTCATCAGCAGAATTTTTGGCAAAAAACAGTACTGTAGAACTTATGCCTCTTAAAGACGCAATTCTTGCAGAATCACGTTTGAAAGAAGGCATTGCCTTAGCGCATGCGGGAAAAACAAAAGATGCAATCCCGTCCCTCATGGCTTTTCGTGCCGAACATGGTGAAGATTCTCGCCAAGATGAAGCATTGTTCTGGCTCGGTGAATGTTTTTACAAAAACGATATGTTTTCTAATGCGGATGTTTCCTATCGTGATCTCGTTGACAACTTTCCTAAAAGTGATCGTCGAGAAGAAGCATTGTATGGTTTGGGATGGACACATTTCCGTCAGCAGAGATTTGATGCAAGCGGCAAGTGGTTCGGGCAATTAGTCAAGGAGTTTCCCAAAACCGATTTTGCTGCGGAGGCACTTGCGCGTAAAGGCGATGGACATTATGTACAAAGACAATTTGCAGCTGCTGCCCAAGCGTATGAAGATGCTGCGAAGCGTGCCTCGAATAGTCCTGAGGGGCGTTATGCTGCCTATCAATTAGGTCATGCACTCCGCCGTTCGGGGCAAACAGAAAAAGCTATTGAGGTGTTTCGGGCTTATGTAAAAAAATATCCGCGTTCTGATAATGCTGATTATGCTTTGTTTTCTGTCGGATTAATTCGTCTGCAGATGCAACAGTACGAAGCAGCAATTAATGATTTTCAAAAATTTATTGAGGCATATCCTCAAAGTAATTTGCTGGCACGTGCCCAATATCATATCGGTGATTGTTATTATAATCAAGGTAATTATGCGACGGCAATCAGTGAATATAAAAAGGTTGTAGATCAATTCCCGACAAGTCCTTATGCTGGTAATGCTGTTATAGGCATACAATATTGTTATGAAAGTATGGGAAAAGATGATGCGGCTGATTCTGTTACCGCTGCTTTTATTCAAAAAAATCCTCTGTCCGGACAGTCTGAAGAAATAACGCGACTGCGCGGTTACAAATTTTTTTCCGGAAAACGTTTTACTGATGCTGTTAAAGAATATGAAAATTACTTAAAAACATATCCTAACACAGAGAATGCAGCAGAAGCTTTGTTTTATCTTGGAAAAAGCTATATCAATTCAGGTAACACAATGAAGGCAGAGCAATCAATGGATGATTTAGTAAAAAAATATCCAAAAAATACTTTTGCACATTTAGGTCTTCTAGAATTAGGGCTTATGCGCTTGCGTATGAATGAAGCCACCAAAGCAGATTCTCTTTTTAGTGTGGTTGAAAAATTATATCCCGATTCTATCAGTGCCGCACAAGCTATATTTGAAAAAAGTGCTATTGCATACACACGTGGCGATACAGGAGCTGCGCTTCGCGGTTTTAGAAAAGTTGCTTCAAAATTCACAAGCACGGAATTTGGTGATCAAAGTGCGTATCGGGTGGCAATGTATTGGCGAGTACGCGGCAAATTTGACAGTGCACGTGTCTATTTTTCGCAATTAGCATTAAGGGAAGAAAATCCATATATAGCCGCAGAATCACAATATAGAATTGGTGAACTGTACTTGCGTGAGCGTAAGCATAATGAAGCGTTAGCCGCATTTATTGTTGCGCGTGACAAATTTTCGAGTATTGAAGATTGGTTTACTTTATCAATGCTGGGACTCGGAGAATGTTATGAATATTTGACACAAATAGATGCCGCAAAGGATGTGTATGCAACATTACAAGAACTTCGCAAAGACGATGATTATGGAAAGACCGCTGCTGCGCGATTGCGTCGCTTAAAAAAAGGTAATTTTCCTCCACAGAAACAAATTCCAAATGACAGCACATCTCAGCAAGACAAAGGAGGCAATCGTGAATAAAACAATATATACTTTGATTGTGTGGTTGATTGCTTGTATTATTGCTGATAATTCGCAGATTCTTGCCCAACAAAAAGGAACTCCGACAAAAGATGATCCGGTAGAATTGGCAACGATTGTTATACAAGGTACTGAAGCTGTAGAAATTCCGGGAGGAACAAAACAATTACCCAAAAAGACACCCCATTTAACTCAACAGCGGCTTGATTCATTAAATTCTTTGGAAAAACACACGGCTATACGTTTGCCAGCTGTTGGTTTGCCGACTAATTCATTAGCCAGACCGATAGCTACAGGATTTGTGAAAGGAGAATTTGGTCAATTTCTAACACCACTCATTGATGCCGGCTATGGATTTTCTCTTGGTGGGTATCGCTTAGAGGCAAACGGAGGTATCGAAGCAAGCAATGGTCACCTTGTGAATGCTGATTATTTTAAAGCTCGTGCTACGATTGATGCGGAATATATCGCGCCGGATAAATTTATCTTTTTCGGAGGAAGTAAAACCCGTACATTTATGCGCTTTGATCGTTTTTCACATGAATTATTTGCACTACAAAATCCTATGCAAAGAACGCGCTCGAACTTTTTGATTGGTGTGCAAACTAATGGATCTTACAGTGGTTATACATACAAAATCGGCGGGGATTGGGGAGCATCTTCTTTATCGCAAAGCAATGAAGACGCAACGAATAATTTACTGCATGGTTATATTGGTGCAACAAAAAAAATAGGGGACTTTACTGTTGGTGCCGATGCTAATTTACGATTTCATACCTTAAGGGGAACCGGGTTGCAATTGATTGATATTCTGGGCAGTGCGGAATATATGCAAGAGCGCTTTGTCGTAAAGGCTCATGGTGGTCTGCAATCGTACATCAATGCTAATGGTACTACTTTTGCGGCTTTTGCATTATATGCCAATGCGGATTATTCTGTGCATTCAGATTTTACAGTCGGAGGCTTCGTAAGATCAGGACTTTTAGAAAACAGTTTTATGGAGTTGATGAGAGTAAATCCGTACATCAGTGGCAAAACTGCTATTGAATTTCCTCGTGAAAACATCGTAGCCGGTGCACGTCTGTGGTATCACCCGGTGGAGAAATTCTCATTCTTATTGCAAGGATCTTTTGGTTCGATTGGTAATTTTGCACTCTGGACAAGTGAAGACAATGGGACATTTTCAATCGAATATGCCAATGTAATGGCTTTACAAACTAATTTCGAGATTGCATATTCGCTCGATGAGCAGAATCATTTAACGGGGAATGTGCAAGCTCGTTCAATTACAGCGAATGATGTGAATACATTGCCGTATATTGCTCCCATACAAGCATCCGTACGTTGGGATCGAGTGTGGTCAGACAAAGTAAATACACAACTGACAGCGACATATATAGGAGTTCGTTCTACAGGAAATGTCTTGATGCCTCAGTTATCGGGGTATATTGATCTTTCCTTGCGCGTTACATATTCATTGACGAATGCTTTACAATGTTATGCAAGAATGGACAATATCACGAACTCCAATATCTTTGTATGGGAAGGCTATAAAGAACGCGGTATATTTTTTGCTGCCGGTATTCTCTGGAATTTTTAATGTAGTTTTAGTATTACTTTTCATGAACGATTTGGGTAATTGCAATGATAGATAAGCGCATTCTTAGCGATGATTTCGGTGGGTTTGATGCCGTTGAGTCTGAAACGTTTGCATTGGAGCAATTGACCTCCTATCCGGGAAATGCTGACGGATTCGTTCTTGTTCAGCCAATACAACAAGAATCGTTAATCGAAACTGTTGAAACTCCGGAAATGGAAAAGATAGAAATCCCGGAAATGGATTTCTCAGAGATGCCGTTAATGGTTCAAGGTGAATCATCTGACCTTGGAGAAGACTTTGCTATGGACGATGATTTTATACGTTCTCTTCAGCAGGAACTCACGAATAAGAAAACAGCACCATCTGCCGATGATCAACCTTTAATCGAAGAAAAAGATTTCATAGAAATTGATGGAGACCCACATGCGGAAGTCATTGATTTAGCAGATATTTAAGCTGATCACCCTTCAACATTTACGTGGGACGAGTCTATACCCCGACAAGAAGAACCACTTCCTGATTCTCAAGGATACAGTGGATATGGCGGTTATGCTTCGATGGCTCAGACTTTGTCTGCTGAAGAGGCGATTCTTTCCGATGCACCACCATTGGTTACTGAAAATCAAGAGAACAAAAAACGATTTGTTATTCCATCACTCAATAAAAAAACATTACGACTAGCCGCATCGGTAGCCGGTGTTTGTGCTATTGGCATGTCGGCTTATATGTTAACACCGTATGTAAGTTCAATGTTTACTGAAAAGCAAGCAGATTCAACCGTACATATCGCTTCAGCAGACATACATGCTGCTGAAAAAAAAGGTAACGAAGCTCAGCAACATGCTGAAAAAAAACATATTGATGATAAGGCAATTACGGCAATTTCGGATTCGCTACTTGATGAGATATCCGGTGATGCTCATCCTAATACCGAGCAACATCCAGATAATGCACCATCAAAAAAACATACTTATACATCCGAATCTCACCGTACTGCGTATGCAGACCAGCCGGTAAATTCAACAGCTGACCATAATAGAGCACCACAAAAACCATTGGAACACAAAGCAGTAGAAAAAAAAGCGAAACAACCGCATAACAATACATCAAAAGACAAGAGTAAGATTGATCCAACTCAACATCAAGACCATTCTGAAATAAAGAATACCAAAGAACGTGTAAATGAAATCGAAAAACAACCGGAAAAAAAAGAAGCACAAATAACTTCTACCTCAAAAGAAATGAAACAGGTCTATACTGTTCAAGTATATGCTACGCCATCAAAAAGTGAAGCTGAACGATGGTTACAAAAATTAAGGATGACCTCCGTAAATTCAGCCGTGATAACGACGCAGCTTATTCGTGATAAAACATGGTATCGTGTACGATTTGGGAACTTTGCATCACGTGACGAAGCAGAAAAAGCAATCAGGACTATCGGTTATGATCAATGTTGGATAGATAGGGTGCGATGATATGATACACAAACATGAAGACATAATGCCATCAGGAATTACACTGCAAATTCCTTGGGAACGATTTACTGCACGAGGGTTTGGCGTTGCACTTATTGCCGTACCTAGTTTGCTCTATATCATGTCATTAACACAATGCTCACCTCCAGTTCTTCATGAACGTACTGAGATTCGCAGCATCCCTCTGATGGAATTGCGTTGGGGAGATGGCGATGGTACAGGAAACAGTGGCGGAAATTTAACAAAATCGGGAGCAAAGAAGCAGGGTCAGAAGCCATCGCTTGATATTGAAGATGCTTCTACCAGCGTGAAAACTAAAGTAAAAACAACTGCTTCCACCGACATAGCAACAAGTGCCAATATTAAACCTGTTAAAGAATTGGGAAGTACTTCACAAACCCCTAATGCGCAAACGGGTACAAAAGATATTGGCGTGAGCAAACAAGGGCTACTACCAGGTCCAGGCATAGGTGAAACAGGGGACGGCAAAGGCAGCGGCGAAGGTTGGGGGCTGCAATGGGGCGGCGGCGGCAACAGAAGTGTTCTTTACAAACGTTTACCGACTTATCCGGCGGGAGCCACAGCAACACAAATCAAAGTACGTTTCCGTGTTTCGCAAGAAGGCACCGTAGGGCAGATGAGTTTCGTGACGAAGGGAGATCCTCAATTAGAATATGAAGTTACCAAAGCTTTGAAGATGTGGAAATTCAATAAAATTGATCAAGAACGTGACATGGAAGGAATAATCACATTCTCATTTCGAGCAAATTAACACAATTATATAAGAACATGGAATATTTAAGTATCATAACCGGCTTGCCGACATTTGCCATAGCAATCATCGCTGTCTTTATTGTCGGGATTGTGTTTGCAATACTTCGACGCTTGATAAAATTTGCTATAACATTGGCAGCGCTTACCATATTACTTTTGGTAATCGTACGATTATTAGAGCATTAAATTTTTTAGTATGAATTTGTAATAATTAATTGTTAGGATAAAAAATAATGCCACGAACATTGGGTATAGTAGGAACCGGTTATGTTGGACTTGTCACAGGAACATGTTTTGCTGAAAGTGGTAATCGTGTAATATGTGTTGATATTGATGAGCGTAAGGTTCAAGATTTGCGTAACGGTAAAATGCCGATATTTGAGCCCGGCTTAGACCATATACTTGAGAGAAATATAAAAAATGGACGCTTGACATTCACGACGAATCTTGAGGAAGCTGTTCTTGCTTCTTCGGTGTTGTTTTTGTGTTTACCCACACCGCCTGATGAGGATGGTTCCGCAGATTTACAATATGTGATGAAAGTTGCAAAAGATGCTGCTGAAATCGTTAAAAATAAAGATCTTAAAGACTTTAAAGTATTTGTAAACAAAAGCACAGTTCCTGTACAAACAGCAGAAAAAGTAACTGCTATTGTGCGTGAAACTGCTCCTGATTATCCGATCGCTGTTGTAAGTAATCCTGAGTTTTTACGTGAAGGCTTTGCGGTTGAAGATTTCATGAAACCTGATAGAATCGTTGTCGGTGCTTCCGATGAACGTGCCGTTGAAATTATGCGTGACCTTTATGAACCATTCGTACGCAGTGGCAATCCGATTTTCTTTATGGATGAAAAGAGTGCCGAAATCACTAAATATGCAGCAAATTGTTATTTAGCAATGCGAATTTCGTTTATGAATGAGCTGTCATATTACTGTGAAAAAGTTGGTGCTGACATCGAGCAAATTCGTATGGGTATTGGTTCTGACTCACGCATTGGAAAAAGGTTTCTTTTCGCAGGACTTGGTTATGGAGGCAGTTGCTTTCCGAAAGATGTAAAAGCACTTATCCATTCGACGGATGCTGCGGGTACGACTCTCGGATTAGTCAAAGCTGCCGAGGAAGCGAATTATCGTCAATCGGAACGCTTTTTTACAAAGATACTTACACGATTCGGATCACTTCAGGGTAAACGGTTTGCACTATGGGGACTTGCCTTCAAACCAAATACCGACGATACTCGTGAAGCTCCGGCATTTCGACTGATTGAACGCTTACTTTCCGCAGGAGCCGGCGTCACTGCCTATGATCCCGAAGCTATGGAAAATACACGCAACGTATTTGGTGACACCATTCGATATGCTAAGGATTCAAGTGAATGCGTGATTGGGGCTGATGCGCTTATCATTGCAACTGAATGGAATGAATTTCGCAGTCCAGATTTTGAAGTGCTGAAGAATTCTCTACAAATGCCGATTATCTTTGACGGCAGGAATCTTTTCAATCCTGATGATATGGCGAAAGCGGGCTTGGAGTATTATAGTATCGGAAGAAAAGCGATCACGCACGTATGAAGTGGCTTATATTAACCATTTCGACGATATTGAACATAATGATCAAGGCGTTTTTACTCCAAAATCAACAAACTCGGAGAATTCAAGGTACATAAGTGTTGTAAGTAATAATGATACAATGTTTTGAAGTAAAGATTGTTTCGATTTGGCACAATTATCAAGTAAAACCCCGAGAGGGTCATAGTCTATTCAGCAATAATTATGTGATATAAGGAAGATTCTCATGGCAGATGATGCAGATGAAGTAGAAGAAAAACCCACGAAACCGAAAAAAGAGGGCGGCGGTGGTATGAAAACAGTCCTCATGGCTGCGGTTGCCGGATTGTTGGTGGCTGTGGTCTTTGGTGCCGGTATATTTCTAGGTGTTAAGTTCTTTGGCGGTTCGCATGAAGATGAAAAGTCCGATAAACACGCGAAAAAGGAAGCAAAAGGACATGACGATGAAGCTGAAGAAGAAGAAGAGGAAACAGGACCCTTAGATGAGGATGGTAAACCATTACCAAGGTTTGTAGTTCCCACAGAGGATTTTATTGTTAATCCAAATGGCTCCGACAGGTATGTCGTGGTTAACTTAGGCATTGAAGTAAATTCAGAAGAGGCAAAGGGAAAGGTCGAGAAAGACTTAATGATTCCAATTCGTCACGGGGTGTTGAAAGTGTTACAAAAATACACGATAGAAGATTATCAAAGAGTTGCATTACGCGATTCTTTGCCTAAAATTATTAAAAAAGAGATACGACCGTTTATCATTGGTACGAAAGTGAGTAATATTTATATTTCAAAATTTATTATTCAATAATATTTTCATTTAATTATGTCAGATGTATTATCCCAAAATGAGATTGATAGCTTACTGTCCGTTATAAGTTCGGCTGGCGATGACAGTTTTGTCGGTAATACAAGCAGTATGCGTAATAAAGATGCTTCGATTTATGATTTTCGCAGACCCAATCGGATTTCAAAAAATCAAGTCAGAATGTTGCAAAACGTTCATGAAAATTTTGCTGAAGCTTTTGGCTATTATTTAGTTTCAAAGCTGCAAACTGTGGTTTCTATCAATGTAACTTCCATAGACCAACTTTTTTACTCTGAATTTATCTTGTCAGTTTCCAATCCCAGTTGTATTTATGTCTTTGATATTGCCGGTGCTGATGGTAATGGGATTATGGAGATCAGTCCCCAATTAGCACTAACATTAGTTGAACGATTATTGGGTGGTTCATCGGAAACAGTACGAAAAGCTCGATCAATTACACCAATAGAACAAGCCGTCATCCGAGGCATGATAGAGCATGCTTTCTCAGATTTAACAACCGCTTGGCGATCTATTGCCGAATTATCTTTTCGATACTCACGTCTTGAAACAGAGGCGGATTTTGTGCAAATTGCGCCATCGTCCGAAATAGTCGTAGTTGTGTCATTCGACGTGAATGTCGGCATGAATCAATATTTGATGAATTTGTGTTTTCCAACATTTGCTCTTGAAGATGTCCTGACACAGCTCAATCGTCAGCAATTGACAACATCTGCCAAATATACTAATGAACGTCAGAAAGAGAATATGCAAATTTTGAGGCAACAGTTATCGCATACATATTTGCCTGTTCAAGCACTTTTGGGCAAGGCAAGTATCGGTGTCGGCGAGTTGTTGGAGCTAAAAGTTGGTGATATACTCAAACTTAATACAAGAATAAATCAAGAAATCGAGGTTATAATTGCCGGCCGACGAAAATTAGCTGCAAGACCGGGGGCAGTTGATGGGAAAAAATCTGTGAAAATCACTCGTAACTTACAGCAAGATGATTTGGTTGATATTGATACTCTTTACAAGAGAAAAGGAGAATAAGTCATGACACAAGAAGAAATAGATGCGCTTATTAATAGCGGGAATGTAGAAGCAGACCCTGCATCTGTGTTCGAAGCAACTGCTTTCAGTCCCCAATTTCAAGAGTTTGGCAGCGTAGATAAGCGCTCACCAAGTGACTTAACTAATGAAGAAGCACGTTTGGCGATGTTGTATGATTTACAATTGCCAGTTTCCATTGAACTTGGCAGCACCAATATGCTTATTCGCGATATTCTTAAACTTAGTCGCGGTTCTGTCGTAGAGTTTGATAAATTAGTTAGTGAACCGGTGGACATTTTGGTCAATGGCAAGAAAGTTGCCGAAGGTGAAGTAGTTGTCATTGATAAACACTTTGGTATTCGCATTACATCATTGGTAGAACCAGGCGAACGTATAAAGGGAATACGACGATAGTTTCAAAATTCTTATAAGCATGATTGATCCATCATTACTCAAAGCATTTATTACAATGATAGCAGCTGTAGCCGGCTTGTCTTTGCTATTGTTTTTTCTTAAGAAAAAAGCACGCAACAGTACTGTCAATTCTGATTCTTCCTTGCAAACGTTATCCATTGAATCACGTGTAAATGTTAGCCCTAAAAGCCAAGTTGTTGTCATTAACTATGGTGATAAAAAGTTTGTTCTCGGAATAACTGAGCAATCTATCAATCTCATAGCTGATGTGACGGAAAAACCTTCACGTGTTCACTTTGAAAATTCCACTGCGTTTCCATCCGACTCCAAGTCCCACCACTCGGATACTTCTTCTAATGATGTATCTTTTGCCGCTTTCTTAAAAAGTATAACTAAACGTGATTTTAACAAAAACTAAAAATTGTTAAATTGCTGCGTACTTGCCACTTTTCGATGTAATGATCGTATTTTCGTCCGCATTCTGGGTTTGCAACATTTGCTCCCTGCTTGAGTATTGATTGCTCTATGATGCATCAGCTTCTATTGTCTTTTTCTTTACATCATTTTAATATAAAGGTTTATCTCTATGGTAAGAACGTTACTTCTCCTTGTGGCGTTTGTTGTGTGCAATGGCATTGTCCATGCACAAACATTACAATCTCTGCTGACAGAGTACCACAAAGCAATTGGTGGTGCCGACAAACTCTTAGCTATGAATACTGTCATCGTTCGTGCGAAATCTCAAGGCGGCGGTGGCGGTCAGAAACGTCCTATGACATTTACCATCAAGTTGCCGGATAAAGCAAGGATGGATTATTCATTCCAAGCGGGTCTCACCTATGTACAAGCATTTGACGGAACCATGGGATGGACAGTGCAGCCGTGGACTGGTTCCTTAGATCCTCAGCCCCTAAATGAAGACAATGCTAAAGATGCGAAACGCATTGCCAAAATGGTGCACAATGATTTAGTGACGAACGGTAAAGACGGTACAAAACTGGAATATAAAGGTAAAGATGAAATAGAAGGCTCTGAAGTTTATAAAATTGAAGCTACACGCAAAGACGGTACGATTGTGACCTACTTTTTAGATGTAGATTCATATTTGATTGTCAAAACAACAACTAAATACACCGAATCCGGTGTGGCTGTTGAATCCGAGATGTTCCCAAGTGATTATAAAACGGTGAACGGTTTGACATTAGCATATACATTTGAAACCAAAAGTAATGGTGAAGTGACAAGTGCTAACTATGTTGAAGTATATGATTTTACCGCAAAAGTTGACGATGCATTTTTTACCATGCCTGCAAAAAAACAATAATTGAAAACGGAGATATATTCATGAAAAAACATTTTTATACAGTTCTTGGATTTTTTGCTTTGGCTTTATTGCCTCAGCTTACGACGTATGCCCAAACGCTTACACCATATTCTTTTGGAACTATGCGTGCCCGTGAAATCGGTCCAGCGACATCAAGTGGCAGAATAACCGCCATTGAAGCATTGTACATGAACAGCGAACCAGGGAAAAAAGACAGACGACTCACTATCTATGTAGGCTCGGCTGCCGGCGGGGTGTACAAATCCAAAGATAATGGTACAACTTTCGAAGCAATTTTTGAAAAAGAAAAGTATCAATCTATTGGTTGTATGGCTTTAGACCCACGCCATCAGGACTCAGTTCTTTGGGTGGGCACCGGTGAATCCAATGTGAGAAACAGTGTTTCAATTGGCGGTGGAATCTACAAAACAACCGATGCCGGTGAAACATGGAAACATCTTGGATTAGAAAATGTCGAACGTATTGCTAAAATTGCACTTAATCCTAAAAACCCTGACATCGCTCTTGTGGCGGGTCTGGGAGCACTCTGGGGTGACAGCGAACACCGTGGACTGTATCGTACGACCGACGGTGGAAAAACTTTCGATAAAGTTCTTTACATTGACAATAAAACCGGCTGTGCCGATGTTGTGATTGATCCTGAAAATCCCAATATCTGTTATGCAGCAATGTGGCAATTCCGCAGAAAAGCATGGACATTCAACTCAGGAGGACCCGGCAGCGGGTTCTATAAGAGTACCGATGGAGGCAAAACATGGAATAAGCTCACCAAAGATATTCCTGCAGGTGATTTGGGAAGAATCATCATTGCTATTGCTCCATCAAAACCGAATGTCGTCTATGCTATGATGGAATCAAAAGAAAGCGGGCTGTATCGTTCCGAAAATCGCGGTGAATCATGGACAAAAATGTCCAATGCTGTTAGCGTGACGGCGCGTCCGTTCTATTTTTCATGCCTTTACGTTGACCCCTACAATGAAAACCGCGTATATCGCCCATCATTTCAATTAGGGATGTCCGATGACGGTGGTAAAACGTTCAATGGATTTAATTACGGTGGTGGGGCACATGCCGATCATCATGCATTATGGATTGATCCCGAAAACCCGCAGCACTTATTACTCGGTACAGACGGAGGTGTGTACAGAACCTATGATCGCGGCGTGACATGGTCTCAATTCCGTAACCTTCCATTAGCTCAATTTTATCGCATTTCACATGACTTTGAAAATCCATACAATGTCTTCGGAGGTTTGCAAGACAATGGTTCATGGATGGTGCCTCATAAAGTTCCGGGTGGTTGGGCTATTCAAAACAAAAATTGGGAACCAACCGGATGGGGTGATGGATTTGCCGTTATACGTGACAGAGCCAATCCTGACATACTCTACTTTGAATCACAAGGAGGTAGTGCTGTTCGGCGACACATTTCAAGTAATGAAACCAAACCAATATCGCCCTTTGAAGAAAAAGGTGAGAAAAAACTGCGTTTCAACTGGAACACTCCGCTCACACAATCGCCGACCAATCCCAAAGCAATCTATATAGGTTCTCAATACGTTCATCGCTCCACAAATCATGGTGATACATGGGAAAGAATCTCGCCCGATCTCACAACCAATGATTCCAACAAATATAACCCTGTCGAATCCGGCGGTGTTACCAAAGACAATACCAGTGCAGAAAACCATTGCACCATTTACAGCATAGCAGAATCACCCTTAGATGAGAAAATCATCTGGGCAGGTACCGACGACGGTAATATTCAATTTACAACGACCGGCGGCAAAACATGGGAAAACATCACCGCTGCATTCAGCGGATCGCTTATTCCAAAGAACACGTGGGTCTCTTGTGTTGAACCAAGTCACTTTGACAAAGCAACCGTCTTTGCTACCTTCGACAATCACACCATGGGCGATCACAAAACCTATATACTCACTTCCACCAATTATGGACGCACATGGAAGCAACTGAAAAGTGATTCACTCCGTGGTTTTGCTCATGTCATCAGACAAGACCCCGTCAATAAAAACTTACTCTTTGTGGGTACGGAGCTTGGTTTATTTATCTCCATTGACGGTGGCAACACATGGGCAAACTTCAAAAATGAAATTCCACGTGTTCCCGTGCGTGATATTATCATTCATCCCACCGAACATGATGTGATAATAGCAACGCATGGCAGAGGTGTCTTTATCATTGATGACATTAATCCATTACGTGCTTTGGACAATGCCGCGCTGACGCAAGAACTTGTCTTCTTATCCACAAGACCAACAGAAATGTCATTTGCAACATCATTCCAAGAATTTACAGGGTCAGATGAATTCAATGCCGCCAACCCTAATGATGCTGCACGCATTGCTTATTACCTTAAAGGCAGACATATGATAGGAGACATGACAGTCGAAATATTCGATAAAAAAACAAATGAGATAATCACGACAATACCCGCAGCAAAAAGAAAAGGTATCAATCTGCTTTCATGGAACATGACCACCAAACCGCCTCGCGTGGCAATTTCTCCCAATGCAGGTGGCGGAAACTGGGGCTATACTGTCCTCGCCGGTACATACGGCGTGCGAGTCAAAAAGAACGGAAAAGAATTCATCGGATCCGTTACCATCAATGAAAATAAAAAATCAATCCATAAACCACAAGACCGCCTTGCCCAATACGAAGCAATGAAAAAACTCTGGGGAATGATTGATGAACTTGCATTCGTTGCAGAACAAACAACCGCAACACGTGATTCGCTCAAACGAACACTCAAACAAATAGCACCGGCATCGCAAGTAAAAACAATTGCCGAAAAAACAATAGCGCAACTCGACTCACTCCACAAAACAATGATTGCCGAAAAAAGCACCCTCTTCGCAGACACCGAAGACAAACTCCGCGAAAAGTTAGCAGGTATTTACGGAACAATAGGGCAATATGCGGGCAAACCAAGCGATGAACAGATAAAACGCATTGGCAACTTAGAACTCGAACTCTTCAATGCCAGAAAAAAACTCAATGAAGTTCTCGTGAAATCCGTCAAAGACATCAACACACTTCTTGCTGCGGAAAAATTACCACCCATTCCCATACTAACACGTGAGAAATTCGACGAGCAGGAAATGTAACTGGCAACACAAAAATTTCTAAAGGATAACCATCCCTCTTCTTTGATAATGAAGAGGGATTTTTTTATCATCACTTTATAGTATTTCAATACAAATTTCCTTCCGTAAAGGTTAGGTTTGGTTAATGAACTCGTCGAATCGAACGCCTTACAAAGAGGGTATCGGATTCGGCAGTATAACTGTGTTGGAGTGTATTAGAAAAGAAAATGTTTGTCAATTAAAAAAAATGTGTTAAATTGCATCTGCCTAGCAAAGGCATGGTGTTTTATGAATCAGGGGAGACATGATACATCATACGTGGTACAACAGGGCGGGGCGGTCGGGAGACTGCCCCGTTTTTTTTATTTTATCTGCTTTAATGATGAAAAATCAAAGAGATGGAAAGAATTTATGATATACAAATCACTGAAAGTAATTCTGGGGCTATTGTTTGTCGTGGGCATTGCCTCAAGCCAAAATGTTGTACGTCCAACCGGTCGAGTGAAGTGGCTAAGCTTTTCGGAGGCAGTGGAAAAGTCTAGGAAAGAGCCGCGAAAGATATTGATAGACCTTTATACCGATTGGTGCGGTTGGTGTAAAAAGATGGATGCGACGACATATAGTGATTCAGTTGTTGTAGATTATATCAATCGTCATTTCTATGCGGTGAAATTTGATGCCGAGAGTAAAGACAGTTTGGTGTTTAACGGACACACTTTTCGTTATCTGAAGGATTATCGTTGCAATGAATTTGCATATTCCCTTTTGAGCGGGAAGATGAGCTATCCCTCAACGGTGTTTTTGGATGAGCAGTTTACGATGCTCACGCCTGTGGCTGGATATTTGACTACTGATGTTTTATTAGGTATAATGCGCTACTATGGCGGTAATCATCATACAAAATTGAAGTGGGAAGAATATAATACAACTCCAAAAACAAAAAACTGATTATAAGCTTTCGGTTTGCTTTTTGGCTTTTTGTGAAGCTCTTACTACGATAATACTTATTTCGTAGAGAACCCAAAGAGGTCCCGCAAACACTAATTGGCTGAAAGGGTCGGTTGAAGGGGTGAGTGCAGCCGCAATGATAAGAATGACAACAATGGCATGGCGGCGGTATTTGGTCATGAACTCTGAAGTAAGGATGCCGACTCTTGCTAGTACGAACGAAATCATCGGTAACTCGAAGATAAGTCCCGCTGAGAGTAGAGTCATGCTTATGAAGCCGAAGTATTCGTTGATTTCTATCGAGTTTTCAATTTGAGTAGAACCAAATCCTGTGGCAAATGACAGCATTGTCGGTACCATAATAAAGTAAGCAAAGGCAATACCTGCAATAAAACAGAATGTCGTGAAAAATGTAATTTTCCGCACCCATGTTCTTTCATGCTCATAAAGACCCGGAGCTACAAATAACCAGAGTTGATAGAGAGTATTGGGTATGGAAAGTATGAACCCTGCAAAGAGCAAGACTTTGAAATAGAGTAGAGCTTGCCCAAAAGGTCTGATGTTCTGGAGTTTGAGAGGTGGTGTGACATTTTGAGCGGGAGCAAGTAATACAGTATAGAGCAAAAAGTCCGTGATGAAAGCTGCACCGACACAGGCAACAAGCAAGCCAATGACTATCCACATTATTCTGATGCGTAAGTCTGTTAAATGATCGAAAAAACTCATTTCATGGTCGGAGTTTTCGGTAAGAATGTTGTCTTTAGCTGCCATTTGTGTCAGAGAATGTCCTACAAGCACAATCGTTCAAGAGTGTAAGCCGTAAGAATGGTGAAAAATGCGTATTTTTGCGCCACAATTTGCAGCAAAAATACGACTTCCACATATCATTTTCCGAAGCAACATGGCAAAAAGCAAAGAAGCCCAGACAGAAGAAACAGCAATGGTAGCAGGCAATGCCGGTTATACAGAAGATTCCATTAAGGTATTAGAAGGGTTAGAAGCAGTTCGTAAGCGCCCCGCAATGTATATCGGGGACATAGGCGATCGAGGTTTGCATCACCTTATACAAGAGGTTGTGGATAACTCAATAGATGAAGCTTTGGCAGGATATTGTACGAATATAATTGTTACAATCCATGCGGACGGTTCTTGCTCAGTTGAGGATGATGGTCGGGGTATTCCGACAGGTCCGCATCCGGTGAAAAAGATTTCCACGTTAGAAGTGGTTATGTGTACGCTTCATGCCGGTGGGAAGTTCGATAAATCTTCCTATAAAGTATCCGGTGGTCTCCACGGAGTAGGGGTTTCGTGTGTAAATGCTCTTTCATCTACCTGTATCGTGACGGTACAGCGTGAAGGGAAGAAATTTGAACAACGTTATGCCTGTGGCGACCCTGTCACGCCAGTTACCGAAATAGGTAAGTCATCAGTGACAGGTACGAGAGTGTGGTTTGTTCCTGATGATACTATCTTTAAGACAACAGTCTTTCGTACAGAACGAGTTGCAGAACGATTACGTGAGCTTGCTTTTTTGAATCCTGATATTGTGATTACATTGATAGATGAACGTGAAGAAGGATTTAAAGAAGTATTTGCTTATCCCGGTGGACTTGTTGATTTTATTCGTCATATAGATTCATCCGTTACCTCATTGATAGAACCGACGGTAATTAGAGGATCTGCGGCAGGGGAGTCCGGCGCAGAAACGATAGTTGATATATGTTTTGAGTATAATTCTTCGTATTCTGAAACCTTATTATCGTATGTGAATAATATCAATACTATAGAGGGTGGAACACATGTTTCGGGTTTTCGCTCTGCTTTGACAAGAACAATAAATCAATATGCGACATCCAATAATTTAACAAAAGTAGCACTAACCGGCGAGGATTTCCGCGAAGGTTTAACAGCAATTATTTCCGTAAAAGTAGCAGAACCCCAATTTGAAGGACAGACAAAGACAAAATTAGGTAATGGAGAAGTAGAAGGAATTGTTCGTTCGACTGTGAATGAACAATTAGCGATTTATCTTGATGCTAATCCTAAAGTAGCTCGTAAAATGGTTGAAAAGGCAGTACTTGCCGCCGAAGCGCGGATGGCTGCAAAAAAATCCAGAGAATTAGTTCGCCGCCAAAATGCTTTAGACAGTATGGCTTTGCCTGGTAAACTTGCCGATTGTTCTTTGCGTACAGCAGAAGATACGGAGTTGTTTATGGTAGAGGGAGATTCAGCGGGTGGTACAGCTAAACAGGGACGAGATCGTCGCTTTCAAGCAATTTTACCATTGCGTGGAAAAATTCTGAATACACATAGAGCACGCATTCATAAAATCCTTGAAAACGAAGAGGTGCGTACAATTATCACCGCTATAGGATCAAATTTTGGTGAAGAGTTCGATGCTACAAAATCGCGCTACGGCAAAATTATCCTTATGGCGGACGCAGATGTTGATGGATCGCATATCAGAACATTGTTACTGACATTTTTCTTCCTACACATGCGTGAACTTATCTATCAAGGTAAGTTGTATATAGCACAACCTCCACTCTATAAATTGAAAAAAGGTAAGAAAGAGGTTTATGCTTTTAATGATCAAGAACGTGACGAAATCATCAAATCAATGCGAAAAGATAAAAATCAGACAGATGATGCTCCTGTTGAAGAAGTACAAGAAAATGTTTCAGCCGATGGCATTGTAATTTCACGATTTAAAGGTCTTGGTGAGATGAATGCCGAACAGTTATGGGAAACAACTATGAACCCGGAAACAAGAACACTTTTGCAAGTGACGATTGAAAATGCAGCCGATGCTATACAGGTGTTTGAAACATTGATGGGTGAAAAAGTTGAACCAAGGCGAGAGTTCATTGAACGTAATGCAATGTTTGTGAAGAACCTCGATGTATAATCACCGCATCGTTTAGCTGATAACATTAAGTTAATGAGTTTAGCCTTTGAAAAATAAACAATTAGAAATTTATTTCTCTGATTGTTTGTCATGAGAAACGACGAAATAACACTTAGTTATGGGAATGCACGCTGCTAATTGGTTGATCAGATAACAATGATACGGATGTTTTTTTTAAGAAAATAGAGTACAGTTTTGGTAGTCACAAATTCAACCCCTAATTTTGTAAACTTAAACAGCGAAGAAGTGGGCAGTAAAGCATCCGTGACAAAGAGCATGAGTTCTCATCAAGCTAATGTGATGCGCGACATCGCACCATATTTATCGCTTGGTGCACAAATGAGCGGCGCGATAGTAGTTTCGGGTGCAATAGGATGGTGGATAGATTCACGATTCCAGACTGACCCTGTTTTTTTGATAGTAATGCTTTTATTCGGGATAATATCCGGTATGACAATGTTTATTCGTGCTGCTCTTGGAGCAGACAAAAAAGTTACATAATATTGTGCCGTGGATTTACGAGAATCGGGTATTTATTCAGTTTTGATTGGATTGCTTTTATGCGCCATTAATGTTATTGCCGGATGGGTGATTGCGCATTATTCTTTCAAACGTAAATTTGAAAAAGCAATCGGAATTATTATGGGCAGCATGGTAGCACGAATGGCTCTTATGCTTGGTATTGCGGCTTATATAATAGCTGCTGTTCCCATTGATATTCTCGCTTTTTCATTAGCATTCGGCGTAGGAAATTTTATACTTCTTTTTGTGGAAATTTTATATTTCCATTTTAAGATGAGTTAGTAAATAAAGTACATTTGTTATTGACATAACGATTGGTTTTCATGAGTCAAGAATCACATACAACTGCGACATCTCAGAATACAACACATTCTACAGAATCTCAGACATCAAATCCGCATACTTCCACTTCCGATCATCATACGGAAAGTAAAGTTGACAGTAATCCGATTCTTGAAATTCTTGCTTCAGGAATGGGGGATCACCATGGCTTTTACCTTTATGACAAAAAAATACTTTCTTTACCATACATTTTTTATGATAAAGACCAAGGAATCAGTTTTTACCCTAATGCCGATGCCGTAAATGCAAGCGGGATTTATGAATTATCGCATGGTCACCCCGTTCGTAAAGATAATCCTGACAAACATCCTGCAATTGATTTCAGCATAACGAATTTTGTTTTCCTTCAATGGATGGGCTTCTTTATCGTAGGTACTTTATTCCTTGTTGCATCATTAAAGGCCAAGAAAAATAAAGGTAAAGCACCTAACGGAATTCAAAATCTTTTGGAAGTACTCATAGTATTTATTCGTGATGAGGTTGTTGCTCCAAACTTACCTGCAAGACCTGCAAAACGATTGTTACCATACTTTTTATCTTTATTCTTTTTCATTTTAATTCTGAACATTTTTGGACTAATGCCCGGTGGACATGCAGCTACAAGTGCCTTAGGCACAACGATCGCACTTGCACTCACTGCCTTCCTTGTGGTAAATTATACCGCAATTAAAGAATCGGGTATCGGCGCATGGTTCCATCATTTACTCGGTGGTGCCCCTGTCTTTTTGTCACCGATTATGGTGCCAATCGAAATCATGGGTATATTTACAAAGCCATTTGCATTGGCAATACGTCTTTTTGCGAATATGACCGCAGGTCACGTAGCACTTTTGGCTTTGGTAGGGATTATTTTTTATTTTAAGGAACTTTTTGGTGCATCGGTCGGCTACTCGGTGACAGTACCATCTGTATTATTTTCAGTCTTTGTTCTTTGCCTTGAATTACTGGTTGCTTTTTTGCAAGCTTATGTATTTACAATGCTTACAGCAGTATTTACAGGGTTGGCAGTTGGTGATCACAGTCATGAAGAAGAACATCATTAACACGATTATTCTTTCGCGAAATATCGCATTTATTTACTCATTTTTTCCATCTGGAGGAATTACATGGAAGCAAAAGCATTAGCATGGTTAGCAGCCGGTCTCGGTGTAGGTATTACAGTTTTTGGCGTTGGTACCGGTATCGGACCCCTCGTAGCTGCTGCTCTTGAAGCAGGTGCTCGTCAGCCCGAAACAGCTAAAGATGCACGTACAACCATGATTATCGGTGCTGCTCTTATTGAGGGTGTTGCACTTCTTGCTTGTGTTGTATGTATCTTGCTTGCGTTTAAAGCGTAAGTAAAATACATAGTTCGCAACTTATATGCAGATGCTTCCGGTTCGATTAAGGAGCCGGAAGAATTTTGCATACTTTAATACTTAATTTGTTTCACTTCATTCGGAATTTCCGATGGCAGATACACTACTCAATGTCTCACCGGGATTGATAATCTGGACGCTTGTCAATTTTGGTGTTTTCTTCTTTCTCATTGCTAAATTTGGTTTCAAGCCGATGATTTCGTCATTGGAGGATCGTGAAAACTCTATTAGCAATGCTATCAGCGAATCTGAAAGACTCCATGC
>JAYRWZ010000075.1:0-2325 GCA_041917875.1 Chloroflexota bacterium
GTGTATCCCTTTCGATACCCCTTTGTTCACGGGGAACACACAATTCCGGTGTTCTCTTTTGAAATTTAACGGCATCACACCCTGCTATAGCTGCAGCATCAATCATTTTTTTTGCAATCTCTACCGAACCATTATGATTAATCCCTATTTCAGCGATAATAAAGACAGGATTGTTTTCACCAATTACTTTATTGCCGATACATATTCTGTTTCTCATATATTTCTCCATTAGTAATAAATATTGTATTAAATAATTGTCCATCCGCCGTCAACAATAATATTTGCGCCGGTCATATACGAAGAAGCATCGCTTGCAAGGAAAACGAGAGTCCCCTTATAGTCATCATTCTGTGCCATTCTCCCCATTGGTGTTTTGCGGATATAATTGTCAACAAAATCTTGGTCTTGGTCAGCAAAAACACCACCGGGAGAAATACAATTAACCCTTATATTTTTTTGAGCCCAATATGCAGCTAAATACTTTGTAAACTGAATTATAGCACCTTTTGAAGTAGGATACACCGGAGATTTATACATCAAACGATCACCATTCTTTTTGATGTATAATGATTGATCCGGAGCTACAACACCATAAGTAGAAGCGATATTAATGATTGTGCCTGAAGATTTTTTTTCCATAATATTTCCAAAATATTGACAACATAAATAAACTCCGGTCACATTCACTTCGAGAACTTTTTTCCAAAGATAAAGCGGATAATCTTCAAATGTTCCTTGTATATGATTATCTCTTTTTTCCACCATATCATTTATTGCAGCATTATTGACCATAATATCAATACCACCGAACTGCGAAACTATTCTTTCACGAACACTTGACAATGATGCCGTATCAGTAACATCAAGTTTTACTATTGACAGCTTATCATGAATATCTTCAGGAAACTGTTCCTCATTCAACCTGTCAATATCAGCGGCAATGACATGAGAACCTGCTTCGGCAAGGGCAATACAATGCTGCTTTCCCAATAAGCCACCGGCTCCGGTCACAATGGCAGTTTTTCCGTCCAGTGAAAATAGTTTATTCATGTATAAGATGAGGTTTTGTATTAAAATGAGTTGTTTTTCTGAATACCGGCTCTAATACTTCACCCACAATCATGTTTTTTACATTCCCATTCATTATAATTTCATTCATCCACGGTATGATATCGCCGTAAGCTAACAACAGATGATGAATATCTTGGTCCGAATGAGAAAATGAGAGAGTATGAAAGCCGTTCCACAAAATACCATACCGTATCAGCTCTTGTTGCATAAGAGTTTTTAATTCCAATATTGAGTAAACAGGGTGATGAAATGTCATCATTGTACGTGTCGGATTGCCAATGCAATCGCACCAATTCACTTTATGCGATTGTATAATGGTTTTAATGCCATATTGTAATTTTTTTCCTTGTTGATGCAGATAATCGGGAACATCATACTTTCTCATTTCATTTATTGTAGCTTTTGCTGCTGCAAGTGAAAGCGCCTCTCCCCCAAATGTTGTAAAGAAAAAAACCTCTTTTTCCAACAGCTTCATTATCGCCGATTTTCCACATAAAACGGATAGAGGCATACCATTTGCAATTGCTTTCGAGAAGCATAAAATATCTGCATCAATGTCATAATATTCTTGAGCACCGCCAAGAGCTAAGCGCCAGCCCGTCCACATTTCATCAAATATGAGTACTGCTCCATATTTATGGCACAGTTCACGCAATTCAAGTAAAAATCCTTTTTTTGGTTCTGTAAAAGTTATTGGCTCTAATATTACGGCCGCTGTTTTTCAGATATACTGTCTAAAAGTGAATCAACATTATTATAATCGAATGTAAAAACCTGATTTTTTATCGCTTCGGGAATTCCATTGCTACGGTCGGTTACACCTATATACCAGTCGTGCCACCCATGATAGCCACAACACAGGACTTCATCACGTTGCGTGTAAGCTCGTGCAAGCCGCACAGCCGCACTTGTCACATCCGCCCCTGTTTTACTAAATCGTATCATTTCTGCATTGGGAACAATAGAGGAAATTAAATCAGAAACTTCATATTCTAAGACATGGGGTAATGTAAATGTTATTCCTTTTGATAATTGATTTTTTATTGCTGTATCTACTGCTTCATAGCAATATCCCAACGATACCGGACCCACTGCCATTGACAGATCCAAGTATTCATTGCCGTCAATGTCAAATAGTTTACTACCCTTGCCTTTTTCGACATAAATTGGAGCAACACCTAAAGAATACTGCCCGACACCTTTCGCAAGGGTTTGTGTTGTTGCCGGAATAAGACGGCGCGCTTTGCCATATAA
>JAYRWZ010000076.1:0-3084 GCA_041917875.1 Chloroflexota bacterium
ATTGTTCACTTGCAATGAGTGCGTAGTTCCCTAAGTGTTTCAATGGTAACTTATCGAACACATCTTATCAAAAACAAAAAAGGAACAATGTAACCATTGTTCCTTACCAATAAAAATTGTATGTTTAGTATATGAAAGAGTTATCGAACTACGACAAATGGAGCCGACATTGTTGCGCCGCCATTATCGCTTACATGCAGCGTATATGTACCTGTACCTAAATCTTCCACATCGAGTATAAGTTGTTGTGTACCAATCATAAAAAACGCAGGTAATTCAATTCTTTGACCATAAGCATTATACAATACGATCTCTCCACCTGTAAAGTGTCCTTCAAAATTTACTGTCACCCGAGCACCGGTCACAGGATTCGGCGCAACATTCGAGACTGTCATTGCCGATTCTCGGACTGAAGTAGCTCCATCTGCTGAAAGATTTTTAGTGTCAACCATTGTAGAGATGTACTTATCTAATTCCAAACCAGTACCTGAAAAAGATACATGCACTAATGGAGTTTGATTCGCTGCCCTCCAGAAGAAAAGCGAGCTGGATGATGCGCTTGAATCATTTTGTGTTAAACCAAAAGCACCAAGCAAGGTGGGCGGAGCCGGCTGACCGTTGAGTGTATAAAGATGGCGAACAATTGAACTGCGGGATACCACTAAAACCGGATAAGATACGCTTTTTTTACCGTCTGCCATCGGAACACGCATTTGTCCCCAGCCAACAACAGAATCGTATTGGGCTACCAAGGTATTACGCACAAATGGAGCTCTGTTCAAGCCGAAATTTGTGATGGTAAGTTCCGTATTAAAATCTATTGTATAGCCGGACCCCCATGCAGTATTCATAGTACAAGGAAACTTCATAATTGTGCGAGGTGTCACATATTCGTATTGCTGATTGAGCAGATAAAATGTGTCCATGACATTACCGGTGAATTGACCGATAGGATAGCGCTGTTCCTCGAACGAAGTTGCCACTTCATGCATACCAGTTTCATTGGCGGTATAATACGATGTGCGGTTCACGATTGTTGTAGGCGTGCTCTGTTCCGCATACTCCATTGATATAGTATTAGGAAATAAAGGATTACTTGATTCTACATAATCATAAGTACGATAATTGCTCGTAAGCATAAACTGTGATATGTCCCAAACAGGAACAGTACTTTCTAAGAGAGAATTCCAGTTTGCACTATTCATTTCAACCCCCTCTGTCACCTGCTGAGCCGGAACAAATGTTACGGTTGATTTATCGAAAACTGGTGGTTGCTGCGCTTGAAGTGCGAACGGCGCGAATAAGATCACGAGAAGTACAAGTTTCTTCATAAAAACCCTTGATTAAGTAAACAATGTATGAATTGAAGAATCAAAAATACAGATTTTATGCAGACGTCCACCTACGACAAAAACACGACAATCCGTGCCAATCAATGCTTTCGTAACAAACATACGTAAATTTGTACTTTCACATCAATTATCGCAACTATGACTTCTCAACATGTAACTATCATTTTTATTTTGTACTTATGCGCAGCGGTTACGCTTATGGCACAGCAACAAATGGGCAGAGGTGCTCAAGACAGAAGTGCATATTATCAATATGGTGAGCCATTTTATTGCGAACCTCTCGTTACGGCACATACTCATCAAGATTCATCAAGAGTCACATTTTTGTTCAAGATTATGAATGATGTTGTTGCATTTTCAAAGAATCAGAAACTACGCGACCCCAGAGGCAGTTATGTAGCTGCGCCATTTGTCACGATAGAAATACGCAACAGTGAAAACATCATCATTCGTCGTTTAGGGTGGAAAGACAGTGCGTTTGTGACAAATTTCGACAAAACAAATGCAAAAAATGAGTTTATCTATGGAGTGGGTTCTTTAATCTTGTCCTCGGGTAAATACACGGCAGATATAGTGTTAGGAGATAAGGAGACTCCTCAGATACGAAAGATAAAAACGCAACCGATTGTCATTGGAAAACCTTCGCAACAATGGATGAGCAATATTGTGTTCGGAAAAAACTTTGAAGACACCGTCGTTTCTAAAATTATTCCCGTGCATCTGGGTGGTGATATGCCCTTCGGTACTGATAAAGTTGCAGCTATTGTTACTTTGTTTGGTCAAAAAGACTACACACAATTTTCTTGGAAAATAGAGCAGTTGCGAAGTCAGGAATCAAACACTTCTTGGGGCAGTTTCGCAACAATAGAATCCTTCGTCACTTCAAACCCCAAAAAAGTGCTGCATTTCACCGAAGAAGCATTATTCGGTTCGGGAATTGATACCTACCTTACTTTCATGCCTTTTGCACACGACGCTTCATCATTGATCATTCCTATGCCAACGGAATCATTAGTACCCGGCAAATACATATTGACAATCATCTCTGTTGCAAATAAAAAAGACAGTATTTCCCATACATTCGAAGTCCGCTGGGATAAAATGCCTATGTCCTTAATCAGACCAACATATGCTATCGAATGTATGTACTATATTCTTAGCGATGAAGAGTATGATGAAATGAATTCGGGTAATGATGAAGAAAAAAGAAAAAAACTGTTTACCTTTTGGAAAACTAAAGATCCCACACCGGGCACAATGTTCAATGAAGCAATGGCGGAATATTTTCGTCGCGTTGATTATGCCTACTTTAACTTCCAAACACTTACTGAAAGCGATGGGGCGAAGTCACAAAGAGGTAAAATTTATATCCTTTTCGGCGCGCCTAAACACATTGAAAAACGACTTACCGATGACAATAGAGTGCAAGAAACATGGAGCTACCCTGATAAAGTACGAAAAGAGTTTACCTTCGAGAAGTCGAGCACAGGAGTATTTAAACTTACAAAATCAAATGACTTATAGATTCGACCGATTCACCCGAGCACTTGTATATACTATCAGTTGCGAAAAAAAATTTTTGTCAGTATTGATAAAGTACGTAGTTTTGCAGCGAGTTGAGTGGCAATCTCTCCCCTGGGAGCCACGCTAGATGCTCAAGCTTGGAATGTTATTTTTACATTTCGGGCTTTTTTTATTTTTAGCCGTACCTTACATGAAAGGAGAACCAAAT
>JAYRWZ010000077.1:0-1932 GCA_041917875.1 Chloroflexota bacterium
CGTTCAAGGCAATACAACGTGGGCTACAGTATTAAGTTCACATACAAATTTAGGTGGACAAAGTTATACAGTGTCCGATACTTTACCCCTGAGTTTTATTGAAACGATGTGGGATAAGAATTATCGCATTACCGGTTTGGATTTTGGCAATGGCGTTTGGACACTTGTTATGTCACAAGGCACCGAATATTTTCAACAAATGCTGTGTGTGGATGACACTCTCCCCCATCAAAGAATTACACAAACTCGGGCTAAAGGTTATTTACTTTCGGCAATAGTGCGTGGTAATGGTGTTTGGATTACCGTTTTTCATAAAGCCGGGTGGTTTTTATATGATCAGCCATATAGCATCTCCGATACATTTCCGCGAACAATGGTCGAACAATATATACAAAAAGGCTATCGTATTCAATCTATTCATAATTATGGCACATGGGCTGTGATTTTCAATAGTATTGCTCGTTCCAAATCACAATTGGTGTTAACTGATTCCATGATTACGAAAAATCGTGTAAGAGCATTACTTGACTCGGGATATAGAATCACGCATATTGCTGCTGATAAGTCCGAGTCTGAGATACGATTTATCTCATCAAAAAAACCCGAAATTCAGTCATTGCAATCTTTAGATTTATCGGAAAATCCAATGGCTGACAATATTCATCTCTTCAGAAAATATATTCAGAGAAATGCACCGCAATATAATGCTATTCTTGCATTACAAAAACTTATTGCTCCCGATATAAACAAAGAACTTTGGAATAATGCAGCAGATACATGCCGCCGGTATCGAAAATATTTTGGTGACAGTACAGAAATTATAGATGGCATTATTACACTTTTAACAAGAGATGAGCGCAACATTGATATTATCAATGCAGGTGACAGCATCAATAGTAATGCAAACGAATGGGATCCTAATCCATCACCCGACGGACATTACTTTTACACAAGTACCTCCGGCAAACAAGGCGGTTCCGGACAAGAAGATGTCTTTATTGCCGAAAAAAAAGCGGATGGATTATGGTCGAAATCGAAAAATATCGGAAGCTCAATTAACACGCCTTCAAGGCAAGAAACCATTGACAATATCTCGACAGATAATAACACTCTCTATTTATCCGGTGAATTTTCCGGAACCTTCGGACGATTTGATATATTCACTTCCGAAAGAACAGAAAATGGATGGTCACCGCTACAACAATTACCCAAGCCGATTAACAGCGAATTTCACGATGAGAGCGGCTGCCCAACCCCTGACGGACGCGCATTGCTCTTCACAAGTGACCGACCGGGAGCAATAGGAGAATTTGTGCCTAAACAAGGATATATTTTACATGGTACAACGTGGGGAAACAGCGATATTTATATTTCTTTCAAATCTGACTCGGGTTGGACAAAGCCAATAAATCTCGGAAACAATATCAATACACCTTATGCGGAAACTTCTGTATTTTTACATCCTGATGGACGCACTCTTTATTTTTCGAGTAATGGTCATGGCGGCTTGGGCGGTTTGGACATCTACAAATCCGTGCGCTTGCGCGAGGACTCGTGGACAGAGTGGAGTAAACCCGTTAATGTTGGAAGACAAATAAACACTACCGGAGATGATTGGGGCTTTCATGCTTCTGTGAACAGCGACACAATTTATTTTGCTGCACGCGATCGCAAGGGCGGAAAAGGCGGATGGGATATATGGAAAGCTAAGGTATTTGCCGAGCTTTTGCCTTCGTTTGTTGCTTCAGTGCGCGGCAAAATTCAAGATGAAAAAGGGGCACCATTATCTGCACGAATAAAATGGGAAGATTTATCAACAGGTAAAACCATGGGCGAATTATCATCGAATCCGCAAGACGGATCGTATTATATAGCTTTACCCTTAGGTAAAATGTATGGATTTTTTGCAGAAAAAGACGGTTATTATCCTCA
>JAYRWZ010000078.1:0-3762 GCA_041917875.1 Chloroflexota bacterium
CGGATAGGACTACACTACCTTTGCGCGAACGCCCGCCACCATGTCTTTCTTACTGCTTACCTCATATTCAAACCATTTATTTTTATATACTTACACTAATTTTCACTTAAAGAAAGATATTTCTATGAAAACAATAAAATTTTTAGTACTTATTATGACGCTGTTCTTTGCAGCAACCCGGCTTAATGCGCAATGGGAAGTAAATTGTGAGTCCGATTGTGATGTTGCTCCCGCTCTGAGAGATACGACGTTCTATCATCCCAATTTCCCTAATTGCCCCATATTCGTTGAGTATTATTACCGCAAATGTCCTAATGGGAAGGTTGAAATAATTACAAATAGAATTGCTTGGGGGACAGGGTCGGGCTGTTCCGGATTAGAAGCATGGCTTCAAACACCCGGTTCAGAATTTACAAATAGTGATTTACTTTGGGTAATGGCATATCGGGCTGCCTCAGAGCATGATTTTATGACACGATATAAACGTCAACTATCTATAAATGAAGGGTTTCTATTGGAATGTCCTAACGGATCTCTGTCTTATGAACTTCATAGGGCGCAATGCGTAAAGTTCTGCGCTTATAATGATAGTTTCGCACAACTGTCTTGGTTACAACAAATTGTATGTAATGCTACTGCTTGTTGCAAGATAGAAAGAAGAATATGTTTTAATACTACAACGCAACAAATGGATATAACGGAAACTAGGACTCAAGAAAACCAAGGTGCAAATTGCGAAACAACGATTGTATTATGTCCTGCTTCAATTTTAGTTGGGCAAGGTTCACCAACAGGTCCTCGTACAATTCCGCACAATCCTAATTTTAGTACGGAATGTGGTGTTCCATGCGATTAAATCTTTTAATAGGAGTAATTATGAAAACAATATTAAAAATTGCTATCATTCTGATTATGTTGGGTTGCTTTGCATCGAATATGATGTATTCTCAATCTATGGACATACAAACGATATGGGAACATAGATTAGATACGAATACATTTAAATCTATGATAATGACAGATGATGGCGGAATTATTGCATCGGCAACTTTGCCTGGCGGAGATTTAGATTATGCTTTTAAGCTCAATTCCCAAGGGCAAAAAGAATGGACATTTAAGCCATTCGATAATAAATCGTTTCATATACAGTCAATACAAAAAACGGAGTCAAATCTTATTTCAATTTCCGGTTTGGAAGCAAACTTACCATACAGGTTTAATTATTTTTGTTATGGGTATTCGGTATTGTTGAATCAGAGTGGGGAAACTGTATCACAAAAACCTCGTAACACAAAAGACCTTGTTACACAATTTCATTCTCCTTATATTCGTACAAAAAACAATGAATTTGTGAACTTCTTTATTCCATCATTGGTGACCGATGATCCTTTTCGTTTCTATTTCCGTCGTATGAATAGTGAAGGGAATAAAGGAGAAGATAAACTTTTTGATTCAATCCCCAAAAAAAATGGTTTTGTCGTTATACCTAAACTTTTTGAAACGAAAGATAATGGTATTCTGACAATGTATTATTATACCCAAAATTGGTCAAGACCGGATTTTTGGCGATTAACCAAATTAGATGCCCAAGGTAATGTCGTGTTTCAACGTGATTGGAGTGAATTACCGGGCAATGAATCTTCTTTAGACATCTTAGAGTTACCCGATGGTTCTTTTTTGGTTTTAACCTCATCACGAGAAAATCTCGGATCTAAAGGAGTCGGTTTTTTACGTAAATTTTCTTCCGATGGAACATTGCTTGCTAAAAAAACAATTACCGGTGCAGAATTATTATGGTTAGAGTCTCTTGCTCTATTGCCGAATGGAAATATCCTTGCAGCAGGACATACTACGACATATAAAGAATATGAAGAAGCAATCAAGCAAACTCAACTGTATAGTTATCTCGCATTTGATGGTTTTGTTGCTGTCTTTAATCAAAATTTAGATACACAATGGCAAACGACATTTGGTAAAAAAGGAATTGGAGAAAAAATTAATACCATTATTCCTATAACCAATGAAGAATTTTATATTGGTGGTTTTTACAATAATGAAAGAGCCATAGCACGTGTTAAATTTACGCCTGTGACTTCTGTTGGTGAAGAAGTTCAACACACTGCAATAAGTTCATCTATTGTATTGGATTATACTCAAGGTAAAGTACAAGCCTCCGATGCAGAAGATTTGGGTATTTATGATGTTTTGGGACAGCGATTATTAGGTATGAGCGGTGAAAGAGGTAATCTTGAACTTGATACACAAGGATTGCCTGCGGGTTTATATTATGCCCTTGGTCAAGACAAACACGGCAATCGCTCAACTCTACCATTGATTGTTCGATAAAAATTTCTTTTGTTTAAAAAAATAAGCCCATAGAGATATGGGCTTTGTTGTTGCGAAACATTTTTTTGTATTGTGTTTGCATTTAATAGAAAAGTTTTGTATGTTTGCACTTGAGCACCGCACCCGACCGTGATGCTCTCTGGTGTTCTAAATGTTGAAACTATTATTGCTACGTATCATGAGTTATATCATGACGATCTTATCTTATCTTATCTTATCTTATCTTATCTTTGCGCGGATAGGACTACGCTCCCTTTACGTGAACGCCCACCGCCATATCTTTCTTTTTGGTATTCTCATATTCAAACCTTTTACTTTTATATATTTACATTAATTTTTACTTAAAGAAAGATATATCTATGAAAACTATAAAATTTTTGCTACTTATTATGACGCTGTTGATTTCAGCGTATGAACTTAAAGCACAAAACGCGCAATGGGATGACAATTGTCGTTCGGTAGGTTGTGATTCGATGCCACAATTCAAAACATTAACATTTACTTTACCTGCATTTCCTAATTGTCCTTTACTCATTGAGTACTATATTCGCCCTTGTCCGAATGGAACAACAGAAATAGTCACAGATAGAATTGCATGGGGATCCGGAGAAGATTGTGATTCGCTCGATTCATGGCTTAAACGTGTAGGATTCGAAATTCTTAATAATGATGAATTATATTTGTCTGCATATCAGGCAATTGCTCATCATGAATTTATGATGCGATATAATGCCTTATTGGCTAAAGAGATTGAGACAGGTCTTGATCTTACTCATATTTATGAATGTCCAAATGGTTTTAATACGTTTGAAATGATTCGTGCTTCTTGTATTCAATATTGTCATTATACTGATATGGTAGCTCAACGTTCATTTGTCAGACAAAGTGTTTGTAATGCTTCAGCATGTTGTAAAATTATGAGGCATTTGTGCTTTAATACGAGTACCAATCAAGTTCAATCAACCGAGTCACGAACTTTGGTTGAACAAGGCACAAGTTGTACAACATCAACCAATATTTGTGCTCCAATAATAGTTAATGATGGTTTACCCGGAGGTCCAAGAACACTAACTCCGGTATTCAGTACAGAATGTTCGGTAGGTTGTGAACAAGAACAAGAATAGGAGAATAATATTATGAAAAAATTGCAGATATGTTTGGTATTATCATTTTTGATAAGCATATCAATGGATGCACAGGAGTTTCGGGTGCCTCAACTTCAATGGATGTATAAATTAGATTCAACGACATTTATGTCTATGATTGCTGCTTCAGACGGCGGTGTTATTGCCATCGGTGATCGAGGAGGAATCAAATATAGTGTAATGAAGATTAATGATCAAGGAATACGAGAATGGCAATATCGCCCTGTGAATGATCGTGCAAATTATATCACAAGTTTACAATATACTGACA
>JAYRWZ010000079.1:0-10409 GCA_041917875.1 Chloroflexota bacterium
TTGACCTCAGGCTGCGGTCTTTTCAAATTTTCCATTGAAAACGCATAAAGCGTCAAGTATTTTATATCTAATTGTGATGAAACTTTGACAATATCGCGAACACTTTCTATACCCTCTTCATGACCTGCGACTCGCGGCTTGGAACGCTCTTGAGCCCATCTGCCGTTACCATCCATAATGATGGCGCAATGCCTTGGCATTTTTCCCATAGAAATAAGTTCACGATTGTGCAACACATCATGTTCCGATTGTTGCTCTGACCATAGCTGTTTCATAGTTTTTGTACCTATTATTGTTGAGAACATAACACACCGTAAGCCATCCGATGAAAATCCATCACAGTCTATACATCGGTAAAAGCTGTACGATACTAAAAAACGAAAAAACTAACTATAGGCAAATCATAGCATTAATGAGAATATATCCATTACTGAATTTCATAAGGAAGTACGTATTGTTTTCTCTCTTTTATGAAAATAAGAATCTTCTCCCGCATCATATATTTTCGATACAGGAGAAGATTAGTTTCTTGTAGAGCATCTACGCATTATCTGACGTGATTTGTCACATCTTAGTATTGCATAGAGGCAAGTTTGTCCATATTCACTTTAACATCTTCTGCCGATTTATTAAGTTCTGCTTGTTCAGCTTGGCTCAATTCGATTTGGAAAATTTCTTCCATACCGTTTTTGCCTACTTTAATAGGTACACCGACAACGATATCATTCAATCCATATTCACCTTTAAGCATCACAGCACAGGGCAAGATACGGCGTTTATCCTTAACGATACATTCCACCATTTGCACTGCAGACGCAGAAGGAGCATAATAAGCGGATCCGGTTTTCAAATGATTCACGATTTCAATGCCGCCATTGCGCGTGCGATGTAATATCGCATCTATACGATCTTGAGGTATCAACTCGCTGATTGGAACGCCGGCAACGGTAGTATATCGTGGTAAAGGCACCATTGTATCACCGTGCCCACCCAAAACGAATGCTTGGATATCTTCTACGGAAACATTGAGTTCCATAGCAATAAATGTACGGTAGCGAGCGGTATCAAGCACCCCCGCCATACCCAATACTTTATTGCGAGGCAATCCTGTTTTTTGCAATGTTACGTATGTCATAACATCCAAGGGATTAGACACGATAATGTAAAAAGCATTAGGGGAATATTTGAAAGCGTTTTCGGCACATGACCCGACGATTTTTGCATTTGCTGCTAACAAATCATCACGGCTCATACCGGGTTTGCGAGCTAATCCGGCAGTAATAATAACGAAATCTGAACCCGCAGTCTCTTCATAGGTATTCGTTCCTATTATACGAGAATCAGATGCTTCTACTGGCATAGATTCAAACATATCAAGTCCTTTGCCTTGTGGAATGCCTTCAGCAATATCCACCAAGACTACTTCGTGTGCAAGTTCTTTATCTGCGATACGTTGTGCCGTTGTTGCTCCAACATTTCCGGCACCGATGACAGTCATTTTCATGTGAAAAACTCCTTTGTACTATACTGTGGTTGTTAGAAAAAACAAACGCCTCATTGCGTAAACATGCAAGAGGCGTAATGTCATAAAAATTGTCATTGTATCGGTTTAAGCAGCAGGATAAACAGATACTTTCAAGCGTGTTTTATCTTTACGCTCAAATTTCACTACACCATCCACTAAGGAAAACAATGTGTAGTCTTGTCCGAGTCCGACATTTTCACCCGCATGATAACGAGTGCCGCATTGACGGACTAAAATATTACCGGCGCGAACTGCTTCGCCGCCAAAACGCTTAATACCACGTCGCTGCGCATTGGAATCACGACCGTTTTTTGTAGATCCGCCACCCTTTTTGTGTGCCATGACTATTCTCCCGATTTATATATTCTTGTTAATATTTGTATTAAAGCGAAATGCTTTTAATCTCAATTTTGGTGTATTGCTGACGATGGCCATTGAGTTTACGATATCCCTTGCGGCGTTTTTTCTTGAATACAAGAACTTTGTCGCCTTTACCATGCTCAAGTATAGTCGCACTTACCGAACCACTAAGTGTAGGCGCACCTACCGTTGGAGTACTTTCGTCGCCTCCGGCAAGAATTGTTGTAAACTGAACATTGCTTCCTGCTTCGCCATCTAATAATGGAACTACAAGAACATCGTTCGGGCGTACCGTAAACTGCTGCGCAGCGATTTCAACTACTGCAAACATAATCTTTCCTATCTATTTAAGTGTATTTTAGCCAAAAGAGTTGCAAAAATACACATTCTTAACGTATTGACCAAACTTTCTCTGTAAAATACAGTATAAAGAAAGATATTCGCCCTTGAGCTTTTGTTACTTTAATGCAATTTACGATAATTGACAACACTATTGTACGCAAGATACTACACTGTACTATGCGCCTTGTTTCGGCTACTTTCATGCCTTAGCCATCACCTTTTTTATCGTCATTTTTCTCGGAATTAACCATCTGCATTGCTCTTTGCGGTCCGGAGCGAATGATGTTTTCCATTGCTTTAGCTGCTTTTTCAATCATTGCTGTGGCGGCTTCTTTCTCATCCGATGCAAAGGGCGACAGCACATAGTCAGCCATGCCTCCGGATTGAAAGTTTTTGGCTATACCACATCGCAAGCGCCAGAAATTCGGGGTTTGCAATTCTTCTATTAATGATGTAATGCCATTATGACCACCATCCGAACCACCTTGTTTTAGATGTAAACGCCCCACAGGAAAATTGTATTCATCAACAATAGCAACACAATGCGACGGAGAAACAGAATATTGGCGCAACACCTTTTTTACGGCTGTGCCCGAAAGATTCATATATGTCAATGGCTCAATAAGAAGTATTTTTTTTCCTGCATAACTGCACAAAGATTCTCGCCATGCACCATTGCCCTGCTCAAAGTCGGCTTTTTTATGTTTTGCAAATTCTTCCAACACCATCCAGCCGATATTATGACGCGTGTCAGCATATTCATAGCCCGGATTTCCAAGCCCCACAAATACATAATCAATATGTGGCATAAATTATTTAGTCTAATATTGAATGAAATCGAAAAAAATCAATAACGGTATCACCAATAATACGTTGTGTTAGTAAGTGCCATTCCTCCGAATATCCGGTCACCACTTCTCGCGAAGCATGCTCGGCAACAAAAACACCATTATGTTGTAACATTTTCTTTTTTGCTATAACTTTCATCATGGGATTAATAAAGACTTCATGGTATGGCGGGTCAGTTAATATTATATCAAATATATGTCCGCTATAGCTTGGCACTGTTGTACGAATATCACCTTGAACAATTGTGAACATATCCGAGTGAACACATAGATAATCTGCATTAGTACGTAGTATTTTTTCTACTTTTCGGCTTTTCTCAAAAAAAGTACAATGCTGAGCCCAACGGCTTAAACACTCAAATCCCAAGGCACCGGTGCCGGAGCAAATATCAGCAACTTTTGCATTTTCGATTTCTATAACATTATCAAGAATAGAAAACATTGTTTCGCGCACTCTGTCGGTTGTCGGACGCACACCATCGGGCACATCCGATGATAATTGTTTGCCTTTCCATTGTCCGGTGATTATGCGCATAACAGCAACAATAATGCAGAGATAGTACTTCTATTTTTCAATGATGACAATTTCGGTTCTTCGATTTATCTTTCTGCCGAAGTCGGTATCATTGGTGGCAATCGGACGTGTATCACCCAATCCCTTTGTTGTAATACGTTCGGGACGAATTTTTTTACGGAGAAGATAATCACGCACAGCATTGGCACGGCGTTCGGAAAGAAGTAAATTACCTTTTTTACTTCCGCGCGAATCAGTATGACCCTCAATAAGGATTTTTACTTTTGGTTTATTGGTTAAAAATTCTCTTATAACTTCTAATTCATATACGGAATCGGGTAAAGCAAAGCTTCCGGTGGGAAACAATAAATTCTCAATAATCAATTTTCTGCCTATTTCTACAACCGGAATAATTTTGCGGATAATTTCACGATTATTTTGGTCAAGAATACCCACATTGAGTGAGTCCGGTATAGCGGCTTGATCCGTGCGATATGTCACTGCATACAAATTGGTAAGCTGCGTAGAATATTGATCTAAAATTGTCGCAAATGGCTTAGCAATATCGAAGACAATGCCATTAGTACCATCTGCTATCGTTTTATATTCTTTAATGGTTGGTGGCGCAATACAGAATGTGCGCACAGAATTTGCCCTGAGAGTGTCAATAATTGTTTGCGTGGTATATTTCGTGCGTCCATTACCGCCTTCGCCTCGCTGATGATAGGGTGCATCTGTAATCACCAAAGCCACTCGATTTGCAGGTGGTCTCCACTTCATTATTTTGGTTTCGGCTAGTGCCTCAAGAGCATTTTCTTTCTCATCGAACCCACCGCTAGCCCACACTGTGGAAAGCCATCGCAGAAATTCTTTCACATCGGTAGTCGGTTGATACGTTTTTTCTACAAAATCGGAAAATAACACCAATCCCAAACGATAATCAATACCGCGACTGACTAAGGTCTCAACAAATTTTTCGACATTTGACTTTACGCCGTTAATATGCGCTTGCATTGTCCCTGTCACATCAATAACAAAGATAAAATCAACGGGTATTCTTTCTTTCACGGAAATTTTATCAATGGACAAAACCTTTTTTTCTATGCCGTTTTCTACTACTTTTATGTCTTTAATTGTCAGTGTATCGAGCGGCACACCATCGGAACTGAAAGCATCCACAATAAGGCGCACTTCGGGAAAGCGTGTCACATCCACATTCTGCACAGTCATTTTTATTGCAGCAACCGAGGTTTTCACCGAAGCCGTTTCACGTAATTCTTTTGCTCTATGTGTGGAATCATCCGAAAAGGACGATGAGAGTGCCGGTATTGCCCAAAACGCAGTCACAAGCATACTCCATGAAAAGCACACCATGCCGGGCGAAAATAGCCGCAAATATTTTCTTATTGTTAAAAATACTTTTTTCATATTATGAAAATATCGGCGGACACTTATAGCGATATTATATGGCAGGAATAAATATTTCATCATAAAAAAAACCCCCTTTGCAAGGCACGCCGCCTTCATTGGGGGTTGTGACTTTATACGAACATAATTTAGAAGTTGAAGCGCAATACAGGCGACAACATAAATGTTGAAACATCAAAGGGTCTTGCTCTTTCTGCGGAAATGGTTGAGTAAGCATAGCGCGCATCAAGATATAACCAATCGCCTAATAATGGCACATAGACACGTGACAATAAATAATTATTGGAATATTGCATACTGATACCGAATGGGAAATTTTTCTGATTGCGATACTCGATTTTTGCATAGATCCAATCCGAAAACTCTGTCGGATGGAACAGACCTATGCCATTATTATTATCACCTCTGAGAAAAACATTTCCATTATTGTTGACGACCTCTGTTTCACGAATATCAGTATAGCTTAAACCTAAATCAAAGCGGAAAAAGTTTTCCGGCACCTCCGGATCAACCCACCAATTATAGAATACCGCAGCATAACCCGTTGTACGAATCAATGGAGCAATAACCATTTCACGTCCATCTAACCCCGTGCGACGATATACTGAATACGTCGGTGCGTCTATAGTTTTTGTGCTGTCTATTCCCGCCATTGGCACTTCAAGATGGAATGATACCCCGACTTGCGGATGGAACGGTGCATGTAAATCAAAACCAAAAATACCTTTGCCACCTCGACCTGCATTTAAGCGACGCTCGGGAATAAAGGAAAGCAAACCATTGGAAGTATCTGTTAAACGATAGCCGAAGCCAATATGGAAATTAATTAAATTAGGAATGGCAGGACGTGTTTCCGGATCATTGTTTATGTAGAGCGGGCGGCGCAACAATACTTTGGCTTCGCCCGGAGCAAGAAATGTGTAGCCGGATCCCTCTGTGCCAACCATCGAGTGCAACCAGAAATCGGTTTTACCAAGTTTGAGTGTTTGCTCGAACAATGATGCCGAAAATGCATGTGTCACATTTGTTGGCGTATTCATATAATCGAGAATTGCATCGGAAACCGCAGAACTTGGCGGCGTTGAAGGTGGAATATCACGGAATGCATACGGACGCTTCGGATCAGAAATTTTATAGCTGAGTTTACGCATCTTAGCATCAATTTCCGATGATACCATTTTTTCTTTGCCGCATTCGATAAGCAGAATATTATAGACAGGATTAGCCGGATCTTTAAAAGGGGCACATGTCACGACAATGTCATTCATATCCAAATTGCTTTTATCGCGCCCGTCCAAAATAAAAATCTGATAAATCTGTAATTGTAAATTCGGCTCGGTGATTATCCAGCGAGGAAAATATGGCAATAACTCGGGGTCAACCGTTTTAAGGGCAACCAATATCGAATCATCGGATGATCTTTGTGCTTGAGCGACACCACCGAGAGCACAGAGTGTCATACATGTTAAAAATATAAATCGTACTTTGTTGATCATAGTATAGCTCTTGTTAGATAAAATGAGAGTTATGTGTGACGTTAAATTGAGTTATCAGAAAGTAACAATAAATTGAAGATTCGGGAAAAATAAACTTTCTTGTTCCCAAGGTTTCGGATCGCGCGATACTGTTCTGAACATTCTCGCTTCGCCTTTTACGGAGAATTGATCATTAAAAGGCACTTGCAACCAAGCATTTGTCAAAATTGTACCATCAAAGAATTGTACTCCTGCTCCCCAAGGTACTGTATTACTTAATGCCATATATTCTACTTTTCCTGAAATACCGCCAATTTGTTCATCCGGATCAAATTTGTTTTGCACAACTACTGTGTCAATTGTTCCTCTTTCTCGGTTTTCTCTTCCTTCTTTCACCCAATTTTCCATCGAATAAAACGTACCGCCAAGTTTAAAGCGGAAAAAACTATTTTCATCAACATTCACGGCAAAACTGTAATGACCTTGTAAATGGAAACGAGGTAAAAATGCAGTCCCGGTTGGATTGACCTGATTTATGGTGCCCGGAGCAGGACGGAAATCCGCATCACCGAACACATAACTTGTGCTTAAATCGAACACACCGCTCTGATTCACTATTTTCATGGGGAAATTAAATCCCGCATAAGCACCAAAGCCCGCATTTGTTAAGCGTCTGTCAATATTAAAGACATCAGTCGTTAAAGCTGACCAACCATTTGTCGGAAGCACGATACCCATTTTATAAGATTGCCACATAACACTCATAGTCATGCGTTCACTCCATAATGAAGGATAATTAATTTCATCAAGACCATATTTTAATTCAACACCATATTTGGGTAATGATTTATTATAGGTCGAGTCAATAACTTCGCCGGTTGCGGGATCGCGCATCATTTCATAGTGACGGAAACGAATAAGATCAACAAGACCAATCGTTAATTCATCACCGCCGGTGCGGTAATCTTGCGGCTGACCTTCAGAAATACGTAAATATTGCTGAATATTATCTTCGTCAACAAGATTGGTTACGCCATAACGCTTACGGATAAGAGTCGTTGTGCCATCTAGTCCTTGCGCTTCTGATGTGACATTAACAACGTTTTCCTGAATAACTTGATTTTTACAATAATCATATAAAGTCGCAGCAGATGAACCCGACGGTGCTGCCGTTTTAACAAGAGCATTTTCCAAATAAATCTCGCTCGGCGGATCTAAGTCCTGCTCTAAACCATAATAGCTTTCGGTGGTTTTTTGGGTCAATAAAGCAAAGACTTTAAACGGTTCGCCGCGTCTGTAACGGTCGGTCACGATAAATGCCTTTTTAAATTGCTTACGTTCCCATTCTGCCCTGTCAGTATAATATTTGAGATATGCTTTATTGCTGGGTTCTGCAGTAATTTTCTTTAGTTCTTTATCGTCCAATGTATTCGGGTCAAGAACATACCCCTCAATTTCATCTTTTTTCTTTGCAGCTTTCGCTATATCGGTCAAAATTGGTTCCGGTGGCCCGAGAAGCATATTTAATCCTTGAATAGATCCATCTTCTTCGCGGAAGCTGAAAATAGAAATATTGGAATAACGATAATTCTTGAATTTATTAAGAATTGCCGTTATCTCTGTAGTTTTTTGAGCATAGACAGAAGAAGTACTCAAAAGCATACAGGAAAAAAGTGCTAATCCGAATACTGAAATATGTGCTTTTGTTTTAAGCATGTGTTTATCTCCATTTGCGATTAATTATTCACACTAATATTTTGACGTGCCTGACGCGGCTTCGATGTTACACCGCCCGATGTGGCTGTTGCTGAAACAACAACGGTAATGGAACCTTTTACTTGACCTTTTTTCAATGGGAATTTGCCGCCGGTTAATTTTAAGGTGACACGATATTCATTCGCATTGACCTTTGTCGGCTTGCCCACAACAACCGCACGATAATTTTCATTTGTCCCAATATCACGAGCTTGTCCGGTAACCTCTACATTCACATTTCCAATTTCTGCTCGCTCATCATCGCCAATACTTGGTGCTTTTACTTGAATACCCTCAACGGTAAATTCACCTGTTTGCTGATCTTGAATTGGAGAAACTTTTACGCTTGTTAAGATAACAGAAGGACGTTTTAAGGATGCTTCGCCTTCACCCGAATATAATGTGACCACTTCTTTTGTATAAGGATCCTCCCAACCGATTTGGCAAGAAACTTTATCCACCCCTTGCGGAATAATGATATTATCTGTCGGTAGAATTGCCAATTTTCTCATGGTTGGTTTTTGACTGCCACCCATAGTGACATTAATGAGAAACTCTTGTGATTTGATGGCATTGCCCGACGCGGCTTCTGCTGTAAACTCAATATTATCTCCCCAACCGGCTTCTAAAGCACTGGTAATCTGGTCTGCATTGGTGAGTTCCGATTTGTAAACATACACAGAACAAACTGCCGGCTCTTCATTTTCTTTATTGGCACTGTTACGATGTTTGACTTCTATGATGTACGGCTCTGCGCGCGGCGCTAAATTACCCGAAATAGGAAGAACAACCTTTTTAGGAACTTGACGATACTCATCACCGCCACTTGCCATTCCACCCGCATCTTGGACTGTGGCTCCGCCCGGATTCTGAGCAATTTCGGTGCGCCCATTTGCCGGAGAAACCTTGAATGGAATTTCCACTTTAGAGAGTTTATCGAATACACGAACGGTTTGCGGTAAATCGGAAATAATAGCTTTACCGATTGGTACATCCGGCTGATTCACACGAATGTCAATTTCGATACTTCCTTTGTTTTGTTCAAAAGAACCTGATTTACCCGGCGCAAGAAGACGTGCGATATAGCTGTACAAATCAATTTTTGAACGCATTTCCGTATCATCTTTGATATTATCTTTGGCTGCATTGATACGATTCATAAAGTCTTCAGGTTCTATAGTACCGGTCGCAAGACCATCGGCATCAGGCAATTTCAATTCTTCTAATTGACGACCCAATTCTTTTTTGACTAACTGTAAATCTTTTACTTTCAACTGTACAGTACCGATATTTACCTTTGCTTCTTCATTCAATTCTGACATATTTTGCTCACCGGCAATACCAAGAATTCGATTTGTCCGTGAGAAAAAGCGCAACTTATACCAACCCGGCTGTGAAGGGGGCTGGAAATTAACCACAAATGCACGTTTTGCTAATTTACCATTATTGCGAAGGCGAATATTTTCCGTTCTTTCCGGGGAATATTGGAAAATAGTGTTTGCAGAAATTGCCTCACCGGGAGCATAACGGTTAATATCTCCGGCTGATATCGCCGAATTTTTATAGACAGGATTGCGAAAATCTTGCATATCTGCTAAACTCAATTCTATACGGCGTGATGCCTGTAATGTCCATGGCGGTGCTTCCGGGATATTATTATCACGTACTTCTGCACCAACGGTTGGACTGATGTCCACACGACGAAACGAAGAATCGGACGGTGTGGAAGGTACATCAACTTCTTTGCTGGAATTATAGTAAATTTCATATTGTAACTCTTCAACATTGGCGAGCTTTTTAAGAACAGCTTCACGCTCTTTGAGTTCCTTTGGCTCAAGACCATCTAATTTTTCAGAACCGATAACATCGGTCACACCCACTTCAATAAAATATGTACGAAACTTCTTGAAGTTTTTTATCTGATCTTGTGGTAACTTTTCGGTGAGGACAATCTCATCCTGAGGACGAGTATTGATGCCCTCAGAACCGGCACCGGTCTGAAGCTGAGAGAGAATGCTCTCAACAATTTTCATTGACTCTTTTTGTCTTTTGACCAAGTGTTCCTCTGCTTCATCACGTTCCACGATGATAATAAGCAGCTCTAGAATAACCGCAAGGTACAATACGAAGTAAACCTTCCCTGCTCCGCCACCTGACATAAA
>JAYRWZ010000080.1:0-1554 GCA_041917875.1 Chloroflexota bacterium
CGGTGCATGATTTCTTTACAAAACACTCCGATTATATCATACCGGCAATTACTTCGATTTATTGGCAGGGTGCTTGGCAACAAATTGCGATTATGTCCCAAAAAGGTTCTTCAGCTCTGCGTTGTGTGATTTTATCGAATCAAGAAGAGATTGACATTGATGAAAAGGTGCTCGAGCAAACAGAACAGAAAGCATATCAGATTGCTCTTGAGCATGAAATAGAAAAATCACGGATTTTATTGGCTCAAGCAGGTGTTGAATCAAAGCAGATAGACAAATGTTTGCAAAAGTATGGTAGCGAAACTCTTTTGCTCGTAGCCGAATATCTTGAAGTTGTTGCATTAGAAGTGCAAGGCAGAAAAGAACTTGCTTGTCATTTATTGGAGCACCCCGAATTAGCTTCCACACTTTCGGCAGCGCATCATGTTCGCACCATATTGCCCAATCACGGCTTACCCGTTATTGTAGCAGAAGGCGGTATTGGTTTTATTGCTGAAGTGTATCATAAAGAGCCGCTGCACCACAAAGATCATGAAGCCGACCATCATCATCTTACGCCGGTAGAAAGAGCCGTTCGGTACATACGTTTCGAACAAAAAGATATATGGATTGTTGTTGCCTACAGCATTATTATTGGCTTAGTTTCACTTGTTACGCCTTTATCGGTCAATGCTATTGTTTCCACGATTTCTGCGGGTATTTATACACTTCCTCTTTTGGTATTATCGGGGTTAATATTTTTTGGTCTTCTTTTTTCCGGTTTTGTCAGTATTGTGCAAATGTATGTGGTCGAAGTAATACAACAACGCCTTTTTGTCAATACGGCATTTGAAATTTCATATAAATTACCGAAAGCTGATTATGAAGCAATGGAGCATGAAAATGTACCGGAATTACTTAATCGTTTTTTCGATATACTGACCTTACAAAAATCTGTATCAAAAATACTTATTGATGGTCTTGGGGCATTAATTATCGGAGTTGCGGGTTTAGCATTATTGGCATTTGTCAGCCCGATACTCCTTACAATAGGCATTATCTTGCTTGTTTTTTCGGGTATTATGATTTATGTTCTTGGGCGGGGTGCATTAAAGACGAGCATCAATGAATCGAAGAAAAAGTATGATGTGGCAGGTTTTTTAGAGGACATAGGTCGCTCAATGCTCAGTTTCAAATTAACAGGAACAACAGAATTTATTTTCCGCAGAATAGATTCATTATTGCATCAATACTTGAAACATCGTCGTTCACATTTTCATATTTTAGTTCGACAATTATCCGGATTTGCCGTATTGCGTTCCATAATAAACACATCCGTATTGGCAATTGGTGGTATATTAGTGATTGAACGACAAATTACTCTTGGTCAACTTGTTGCAACAGAAATAGTTATTGTCTCACTTATAGCAGCACTTGAGAAGCTGTTTCGCCAATTGGAAGTGGTCTATGACGCTTTAACATCTCTCGATAAAGTCGGACATGTAACGGACATTCCCCTTGAACGCGTTGGCGGGACATTATTTCCTCAAGGAAATAGCGGCATCGCAGTAGAAA
>JAYRWZ010000081.1:0-2827 GCA_041917875.1 Chloroflexota bacterium
AAACGATTCATCGGTAATGGGTCAAAGAATTGTGCTTGAAGTGATATGGTAATAAGAAAGAACCCACAGATACTGATCATTGTTTTCATCTTATTCTCCAATCATAATAGCACGTTCACGAGAAATAGAACCATTATTCATTTTCACAATATACATTCCCGCAGATAAACCCATAAGATCAAGAGGTATGTTATGCTCACCTTCGGATAATTCTCCAGTGAAAAGTTCTTTTATTTTATTTCCTTGCAAAGAATAAAGAGTAATGGTATAAGATCCTTGTTGCTTGAGTGACACAGGTAAAAGAGTTTTTCTGTCTTTTTGTACGGGGTTGGGGATATTCTGATGGACTTTAAGGGAATTAATTTCTGTTATTTCATTTACACTCACTTTCCGCCAATCAAGACCGAGATAGACCGAAAAACAACCATCACTACCACCGTAAGCAAGATCACCTATATCATCATGATTAACATCTCCAATATAAGAAATCCATTCACTATAACCACACAGAGGTCTTCTAAAAAACGCAACTGGAGAAATAGGTTCAGATTTATCCAAAGGCAGCCCAGGAACTATTGCCATACTTCGATAGGAAGTCCCATCTATTTTTATTGATCTTCCTGCGATAAAATCCTCTTTATCATCACCATCAATACTACCGGAAAGATATGAGTATTCAGCTCCACCGACAGCATTTTTTCTCAAGAATATAAATTTATTATTCACTATTGTATATCCTATTGTCGTATCTTTTGTCTCACCCTCTTTCCCTGATTTTGTTACAGTCAAATAATTTTGTCCTGTTCTTTTATTCCAATAGAGATGATTAAAGTAGTCAGAAAAATAATATTCATTTTTCGCAGGGTTTTGTTCTGATATCAAGTCCCGTAATTGTAGTTGTATTTTGGGTGTATCACCCGTTGATGGCAAAACATTGAGTGCATAAAGATTAAATCTGTCATAAAAATATGCTCTTTCATGGGTAATAATTCGCCATTGTCCTTGTTCATTCTTAAATATACCGATGACATTTGCCTCAATATCTATGAGTTTGTCACTTATCGTTTGCTTTAAGCGTTTAAGGTCGCTGCCACCCCAAATAATACGAAACAAGGGGTCACTAAGTTCAGGTATAGTATTCCATTGTTGAAATACATCGTCATAACCGTCATTATTAAAGTCACCTACCCACCTATATCCGTTAGCATCTTGATTGTCATAATTGGTATCTGGTGTTTTATTGGGGAATGCACCGTTCTTGATTCCTCTAAAGACTCGATCATAACTTCCCCAATAATCGCGATTACCATCACCGTTAAAATCACCGAAGACGATGTAGCTTCCACTATGATTAGGCCATGAAAAATGATTGATTGTGTCATAGCGAAAACGATTATACCACGTAGGTGTGTTCGAACTACTTCGTCTCTGCGTAATAGCATTCAAACCACCACCAAGAGAATCAAAACCAGGTAGATAGTTAATAATGTGTCCACTCTTGCCCTTCCACGAATACCATTCTTGTAATTCGGGGAGGGTTTGGGAAACGGTATTGTCTTGCGCTGCTGCAACGACACAGCAAAGCATGAGGGGGAGAAAGATTGTTGTTCTCATGGGAAAATCCTTTTATCGGTTAATAATAAAGTGCGAAGAATATTCAGATGTACCAATACTTATGCGACATTGATATAGTCCATTGGGAAGAGAAGCAATATCCAGAACATACTTTCCTTGAGCTATATCCTCATTTGCTAAAGTTTTATGAATAATTTTGTTACCCTGTGTATCGAAAATAAGACAATCCCCATTAGCATATTTCTGCATTGAAGGTAATTGTATGGTCAATACAGATTGTGTTGGATTAGGATAGAGAGACAAAGAAGAGGATGCAGGAATTTCATTAATACTGTTTAATGATGGATCTTTGAACTTCCACATCCTTAAAGAAAATCCTGCTAAGCTACAAAACAATTTGCTATCATCGAAAATGCAAAAACCCTGCCCTCCTGTTTCATAAGGTGCTTCGTATAAAAGATTCTTCGTTGCTATATCCCAAACGCTATATCCACCGAGAGTGCGTGTACCAATGATATATTTATTATCTTTTGTAAAATGAATATTATAACCACTATATTCTATCCCCATATTGACACCTAATTTATGAAAACTCTTATCACGCATATCATATATACCGATATAATAGATATAAGGAGCATCTCCACGCGATGTATATCCGCCAATAAGTTCTCCTGTCACATTAAATCTAGGGGCATAAAGAAAATCAGGCAATCCACGAACTATCTCCAAGCTTTTACTATCAAGAAGCGCACTCACAGTATAGTCACTTTGATCAAAATACTCTACGGTACTAATGAGTGTCTTTCCGTCCGGTGATAAGGCAATATCATAACCAAAAGTATAACTTTCTTTTTCTGTTTCCATTGTTTCTATATTTACACGATTCAATCCGGAACTGCCACATCCGACAAATAATGTTTTATTGTCAGAAGCTATGGCTAATTTTCGAACATATTGATACTTTTGTAATGTCAAACTTTTGATAAACCCTGTATCAATATCCCACACTTCTACGTATGCTCTTGCTGTTGGTTCATGTATTATAGTACCTACGATAATATGTTTTGCATCAGATGTAAACACATAATCATTGATATGAGCAGTTGTCTTAGTTTCTCTTGTTTTGAGTAAATTACCTGTTGCCACATCATACTCAAACATATATTGATCGGAAGTGGCAAAGACGGTTTTACCGTTAGGATGAAATAAGGGCTTAGAAAAATTTTGCCCACCTAAAGGCATTTGCCTA
>JAYRWZ010000082.1:0-2241 GCA_041917875.1 Chloroflexota bacterium
GTATAAAATGTTATTGAGCGGAGAAATGGAACAGTATTATGAAATTGATCCAAAAGATTCGTGGATGATTGCTGCCGCAGAAAAAAATCTGCCTATTATTGTACCGGGTTGGGAAGATTCAACGATGGGTAATATTTTTGCTTCCTATTGTTTTACCGGCGAGTTACAGCCATCAATAATGAAATCCGGTATCGAGTATATGACATGGTTGGCACAGTGGTATATTGATAATGCAAAGAAAACACAAAAAGGCATAGGGTTTTTCCAAATAGGCGGTGGTATTGCCGGTGATTTTCCAATTTGTGTGGTGCCGATGCTTCATCAGGATCTGGAAATGGATAATGTGCCGTTTTGGTCATATTTCTGCCAGATAAGCGACTCTACAACCAGTTATGGTTCTTATTCCGGCGCTGTACCCAATGAAAAAATCACATGGGGAAAATTAGGCATCGAAACGCCTCGATTTATTGTGGAATCCGATGCGACAATTGTGGCGCCGCTCATTTTTGCTTGGTTGCTTCGTTGGTAATAATCACAGTTCTTACATGCATTGTTTTTACAAGGTCTTGCGTCATCACGCAAGACCTTGTTTTATGATTATCAGACCGAAAGTAAAAGGGGTAATGTCTGCGTATCAGCCGATACAGACAAAAAAATGAATAAAATACATTGTTGTCCTTTATTGAAAAATATACTGTATGTATGCGGTAAAGAGCAAGGGTATCCATAGGCTTACTGCTGCGAATAAACGAAAAATATTATAGTCTAATTGTTTTTTAATGATTTGATTTTTAGTGTTTTAGCGAAGATGGTGGGATTGTGTTGTCCGCAAAAAAGACCAAGCGATTTCCAATAGTGTCACAGAGAGAATGCCGGTGACGCATTCCAAATTTTTCTTCGATGACAGTTCAGTACCTTGCCGATTAGCCGATATTCGTTAAATTCGTACTGTGTAGTGTGTTGAGTTGGTCATCAAAGGCAATCGGAGGATTCGCTTGATACGACACGAATATAGTATTGAAAATTTTTGAGTTTCTTCCATGAATAATAATCATACATTTCATATTCCCGTGATGGGTTTGGCATTTACTATAGATACTCCCATAAAAGTTTCTCATTTCGGTATAGACTCCGTTATACCTTTGGCTGACGATGGCTTAATCGAAAATATGCGCAAATACTACAGTAAACGATACCGATTGCCTTATGTAGAAATAAAATCGGGCGAGGACGATTATCGCGCTAAGAGAATTAGATCATATTTAGACCTTGTCAAAAAGATTTCCGATGATAATTTTAATGATGTCATCGAGTCGGCTATGGAAATGGGAGCTTCGATAATGCGTTATGTATCCATGTTGCCTGACAGAGAAATTACAAAAGAGTTTTATCGGCTCATGGATAAAATTCCAACTAAAGATGAAATTGCCCGATTTATAAAAAACAATATTCATCAGGGAAGCATAGATGTCAATATAATGACCAAGGTGGATAAAGACAATTATAAAAGCGGCGAAAAATTACCCGTCGAATATAATGATGCCCATGCTGCTCTTCGCGGCTTTGCGGAAAGTGATTTGGAGTCAAGTGTTGTATTGTCTGCCGGATTTAATCCACGACTTTATGGTTATATTGAAAAGTTTGACTGTTTTTATCCTAATGCCGAAGGGTATTTACGAAAAAAAATAATTCTCAAAGTAAGCGATTATCGTTCTGCTCTTATTCAAGGAAAATTTTTGGCAAAAAAAGGTATATGGATTTCTGAATTTCGCATAGAATCCGGATTAAATTGTGGTGGTCACGCTTTTGCTTCCGACGGATATTTGATGGGACCTATATTAGAAGAATTTCGTACACTCCGCGCTGAATTGACGTCAACACTGTTTGATATTGTGGTCAAGAGTTTGAAGGATAAGGGAAAGCCGGTGCCAATTGCACCAATGCCGCTGCGTATTACGGCACAAGGCGGTGTCGGTACAGCGGATGAACATCAATTCTTGCTCAAACATTATAATCTTGATGCCATTGGGTGGGGGTCGCCTTTTTTATTGGTTCCCGAAGCGACAGTTGTGGATGATTATACAAGAAATTTAGTAAAGGATGCCACAGAAAAAGATGTATATCTCAGCGATATTTCACCACTCGGGGTGCCATTTAACAGCATTCGTGATAATACGAAGGATAAAGAAAAAACAGCAAGAATGCAAGCGGGTAAACCGGGAAGCCCCTGTACAAAAAAAC
>JAYRWZ010000083.1:0-2145 GCA_041917875.1 Chloroflexota bacterium
CGCATATTATTTCGATGATTGCGCAGGCCAGAGTTTCCGCTTTACGTTTACATTCTTATTTTTCACGTGCAACTCAACAATATGAACGGAAGCCGGAAATGCCGAAAAATATGCCTGTAAGTATAAATGTTCATAATGTGAGCGTTCATTATAATGGTAATAAAGCGGTAAAAAATGTAAATATCCACATAGCTGCCGGCGAAAGTGTGGCTATAGTCGGCGAAGTAGGTGCTGGAAAATCAACCCTGCTATTAAGCATTTTGGGCGATACTGATATGAGTGGTTCGGTAACATTTACCGGTGTTCCTTTCGGCTATAGTTGCCGCACGGCGTATGTGCCCCAAGAAGCTTTCGTGATGAATGGCACTTTACGTGATAATATTGTTTTTGGTGAATCGTTGGACGATGTCCTCGCCGAAGATCAAGATTTCAGTGCCATACTTCATGATTGTGCTTTAACGGATGATATTGCATCTATGGCAGCAGGGCTTGAAACCGAAATCGGAGAAAGAGGTGTGAATTTATCAGGTGGTCAAAAAACTCGTCTTTGCCTTGCTCGAGCCGTAGCAAAACATCCCAATGTCATAATTCTCGATGATCCGCTTGCTGCGGTGGACACAAGAACAGAAACATTTCTGTGCAATACATTACTTTTTGGGCGTTGGTGCAATACTACTCGCATTATAGCCACACATCGTTTGGCACATCTAGATCGTTTCGATAAAATTATCTATATGGAAAAAGGTGAGATACTTGCCCAAGGAAATTTTCGGGAAATTGTGACCGATTCGCCGGAATTTGCCGCATTTTATTCTCAACATATTCATGATGATATTATTCATGCACATGAATCTCCTAAGCCGGAAGCACAAGAAAATGAATATGACGGGAAATTAATTGAGGAAGAAGATCGTGAATTTGGTGCAATTCATTCGGGCGTTTACAAAGAGTATGCGCGTGATTTAGGTGGAGAAAATAAACGACTTCGCCCATATATTCTTAGTGCCTTGCTCTTGGGATGTATTGCCGCAACTGTTTTGCCGATTATTCAGACATCATGGTTAGGAATTTGGACTGATATTGTTTCGTCGGGAAAAACTATATTAGGATCACAAATTTCGATTTCTCCTTTAATGGCAGTCGGTATCTATGGTATGCTTGGAATTTTGGTCATGTTAGGTTGGTTCTGGGAAAAATATTTCTGGATGAAAAGAGGTCTCGTCGCCGCACAACAATTACATGACCGTACTTTATATGCGGTAATGCAGGCACCGTTACGATTTTTTGATACAACCCCGATGGGACGAATATTAAATCGTTTTTCACGCGATGTGAGCAATACCGAAGAAATGGCTAATAATGTAGAAGAAATTGCTCGAAATGTCACAAAATCACTCGGTGCATTATTTGTTATTTTTTCACTTGCCCCAATAGTTGTGTTATGTGCCGTTCCTGCTTTGTTCTGGTATTATATCGTGCAAAAAGATTATCGCCGCAGCGCAAGAGAAGCCAAGCGTATGGAATCCATAGCACGTTCTTTTCGCTATGCTCAATTTAAGGAAGTTTTAACGGGAATTGCTGTGATTCACGCATTCAAAAAAGAGCAATATTTTACGGAACAATTTTATGATATTCTCACAAATTATAATAGAATGTTTTGGGGAAGTATTATGCTAAATCGTTGGTTTTCCTCGCGCGTACCTGTTATTGGCGGCATTATCAGCATAACGACCGCAATCGGCGTTGTTATGGCAGTAAAAAATAATGGAATGTCAGCAGGTACTGCCGGTATTGCACTGACATATTCTTTAAGTTTTTGGCAATATCTTAATTGGTCGGTTCGTTCATTCAGCGAAGTCGAATCAAAAATGACATCGGCGGAGCGTTTACGCTATTATGGTACATTGGAACCCGAAGCATCCACAACGGAAACACCTGTAAAATCAACATTTACTATTGGGCGCGGCGATATTGTGTTTCATAATGTCAGAGCACGTTATGCGGATAATTTACCGGATGTCTTGAAAGGCGTTTCTTGTACAATACAAGGTGGTACTCGCATTGGCATTATCGGCAGAACGGGGTCGGGAAAAACGACAATTTTTCAGACATTATTCCGATTTATTCCTTTATCGTCCGGATATA
>JAYRWZ010000084.1:0-3318 GCA_041917875.1 Chloroflexota bacterium
AGCAAGTGTAATCTCTTTTTCATAGATACCACTGACACCTATTGCGCCAACATCTTCACCGCCATGCCCGGGATCAATGATAATATGAAACTGTTTCTTATCTGCAGATAAAGGCAGAGCTGTTGAATTATGCAATGGGATGGTTAGATTCAATGTGGAATTACCTGCACGTGCCGCTTGCACATCTTCTGTGTTTTTTTTCATCACAATGGTAATAATCGCTATGTCGCGAATTATTTCGGTTTGGACTGCCTCAATTTCTTTTGGATATATAATGTCTTTCGGACGCAGAGAAAATGCAGCTGCGGGGATACGAAATTTAATGGATGTACCCTGTATAATCTCCGGTTTTTGGAAAGAAGGTATGGTTTTATCTGCCTGAATTATACAGACAAGTGAATTTTCCCTACGACTGAACGTTATGGATTGTATCAGTGGTGCAACCGCTGCGGGGCGTTGTTGTATTGTGTTTTCAGCATACAATAATTTGTCTTTGGAAGGCATGGTTAAATCGCTTGGCAATTTATAAACGCCTCGTTTAATATCATTATTTTGTTGTAATGAACTGTGAACAGATTCATCGTGAGGTTTTCCCGTCTGTGCAATCCGAATTGGTACTTCACTTATGTCTGAAATATCTGTGATGTTTTTTTTTCTTTGAGCAATATGACCTAAGATAATATTTTCCGGAAAGACATCAACGGTAAAGAGTTTTAATGTTTCCAAAATTGTAAAAACATGGGGCATAGGAACATATACGGTATTGCGTATAGTGATTGCCGGCAAAGGCATCTGAGCAACACTTTCTTCATAATTATTGAATCGGGAAACAAAAAAAGATGTCGGCGCAAAGCGTAAGGTCTCATTTTTAAATAAAATCTCATGACGATAAGCATCATAACTGCCGCCGGGAAAAATTCTTGTGGCAAGATCAGCTAATTGAATATAGGAATTTTTACCAATAGCATAGATGGGCAAACTCACATCATTGCCTGCCGGTAATCGCACGGATAATTGCGATTGCGCCGCCTCACAATTATCCGTGATAATCCACAAACAATGAACGATGACAAGAATATATGGTATGTAAGTTTTTAGTCCCATGAATTATATAAAATGACACCTCGCCATAGTAAAGACATTACTGTACAATGAGCACAGGAATGGTGACTTCATGGCGCACCGGCGATATTGTTGCTCCAAAAATGAGATCTTTTATGCCTTTATGACCATGTCCGCCCATAATGAGTAAATCACAATGGAGTTCATTGACCATGCGCACAATTTCTTTCGGAACATTACCATAGCCTAAGTGAACGCTTACGGGGATGGAAAATTGTTGTAATTCATTGCATACAGCCGTAAGGTACTCTTCGTCGGATCGTGTTTCTGCATCGTAGGTAGATTGTCCATAGACAGTCCCTACGGCACCTTCTACCACATGCAGCAATACCAAGGCGGCATTATGCTTACGGGCAAGTGCCACAGCATTATTTAATACGGAAACATCGGTGTCATCATGAGCTATGGCTGCAGCGATTGTCGAGTATTGCGGTGCGGATGCGTCCGTTATGGAAGATCGCACTTTATCCATGACCGATTGCCATGAAGGATGTTTTACCGTGTGGCGCGATTTAACGAATGGTTGGAATGTGACATAGAGTAAAAGTAAACCCAGTGCGGTGGCTAACGGAATAGTGACTAAGCTCATTATCATCGGATTGGATGCATTGACAATCCAGTCACTAACGGTTTCGATAACAAGGTTAATATTTAATCCGACAATTATCGTTGCCGATATCCATGCTAATATTTTTACCCACATTTTATTTGCAAATGTGCCCATACTTTTCGGGTTTGAAGTAAAATGTATTAAGGGAATTATTGCAAAAGGTAATTGTAAACTCAAAATCACCTGACTAATAATAAGTAAGTCCATCGTACCTTTTTCGCCTGTTTGCAGTAAAGTGATAACAGCCGGCACAATCGCAATCATACGGGTTAGAATTCTTCGCAATACAGGGCGCATTTTAAAATTTAAAAATCCCTCCATCACAATTTGTCCGGCTAATGTTCCAGTTAATGTTGATGATTGTCCCGCCGCCAATAATGCCAGAGCAAATGCTGTTCCTGCTATTGTTGTGCCCAAAAGCGGTGTTAATAAAGCATGGGCTTCTTCTATTTCTGCAACCATTTTTCCGTTTTCATAAAATACGGCTGCTGCCATGATTAAGATAGCAGCATTTACAAAAAATGCTCCGTTTAAAGCAATTACAGAATCAATAAAATTGTATTTGCACGCTTTCTTTTTACCTTCGGTGCTGGTGTCGAAAGCACGTGTTTGGACTAATGCAGAATGTAAATATAAATTATGAGGCATAACGGTTGCCCCAATAATTCCTATGGCAACCAATAATGCTCCTTCCGGTAATTTAGGTGAAAATCCGCCAATAATTCCGGGTATGGACGGTCCTGCAAGAAACAATTCTATGACGAAGCATAAACCTATTGTAAATACTAAAGTTATGATAAATGCTTCGAATTTTCTCATCCCAAGATTTTGTATGGTTAATAAAATAATGGTATCAAATGCCGTGATAAGTACACCCCATATAAGAGGAATGCCAAAAAGTAAATTTAATCCAATTGCAGTACCCAGTAATTCAGCTAAATCACAAGCAGCTATCGCAATTTCACATAAGAGCCATAATACGATAGCCAAAGGACGCGGATAATTGTCGCGACACGCTTGTGCAAGGTCTCGTCCGGTAACAATACCCAATCGAGCCGATAATGTTTGTAATAATACCGCCATAAGATTTGACATCAATAATACCCATAATAATGAGTAACCGAACTGTGCTCCGCCCTGTATGTCGGTTGCCCAATTTCCCGGATCCATATATCCGACGCTTACTAAATATGCGGGTCCTAAAAAAGCCAAGAGCCGTTTAAGCGGATTGGGAGATTGATTGACTGGTACGGTGCGATGTACCTCCGATAATGATACTGAAGTATTCATATAATATCCGATAAATTATGTTCTTAGAATAAATAATTTTTCAGCCGATTCATAGCCGATAATTTTGGTTGTATTGTCAATGATGAGTGTGAGCGGACCTTTGAACGGCTCTTTAGCAATCAATTGAAACCGTACATTGGGAAACAAGCCCAGATCACCGATATACCGTAAAAATTCAGGTCTTTCATCGTCCACTCTTTGTATAATATATTCAAAGGCAGCTTCGGCTTGAGCCAAGCTGTCATAACTGATTGCGGGTATAGTGCCATCGCGTGATGGTATGGGTGCGCCATGTG
>JAYRWZ010000085.1:0-5679 GCA_041917875.1 Chloroflexota bacterium
ATGACTTTGCATACCGGGATTTTTTTCATTATTTCCGCCGCCAGCAGTTTCCACAACCAGAGTTGATATATCAAATAATCGCTCCATGGGACCTTGAGCAATCCGCACATTCTGTACATTGCCAAAAGAAACCGTCACCTCACGCAAAGACCATACACCATAACGCACACGTAAAGAAGTATCGGTGATAATATACCATCTCATATCATAATCGAATCTCGTGACAATGATCATTGCAAGAATTTTAAAGCCGAAGAATGTGGCAATAAGTAATGTCAGCCACCATAAAGTAAATGGCACAAAAAGAGAACCTATCATCTCGGCTGCAATAATCGCCATAAAACCTACGGCATAGAGAGCAACAAGCATATAACGCATGGACAAAAAGCGCGGGCTTGCACGCACCACACGTAAGTAACGGTCATTCTCATGCCCCGCCGGCACATGGGGCGGATTGAGATCTAAATGTAAGAGAGGGGCGGCTAATTGTTTGAGAAACTCAACCATCTGACTTCCTTTCGAGCGACATACGTATTGCTTTCATGTCATTGTGGATTGCTTGAAGCACAGTTTTTGCTTCTTCATTACCTTTTTCATCTGTGGTCGCCGTCGGCATTGTCTTGGCATTCATGCCACGCATTCGTCCATAGAGGAAATCACGCACTTGTTCATAATTACGAATGCCCACAATGCTCACTTCCGCCGTGGATGCACCTGATGCAGTTTGTATATCCACCGTACCAATCCCCAACCAACGCTCGCCAATATTGCGCGAGACATGAATATCTTGAATGCGGCTATAAGTCGTATAACTTTCGCGCCGCCACAAAATGCCATACGAAACGCTAATCCCTTCTTTATCAAAAGTATAGCGCAAAGTTTTGTACTTAAAATAGAGCGGTAACATGACAAAAGGAAACGCTACCGTGCTTAGCAAAGCATACATAATATACAAAGGCAGTAAGTTATTATCAGGGCGACGCAGCGCAAAAATCGCCTCTTCGCGTACCGGCTCTGCATGGGTTAATTGTGTGGTTTGCATAGACTTTTTTCTCCTAAAAAATGTTCTGTACAGCGTGCATTCACACGATTGTTTACAAATCTAAAGGCAAAAATGAGAAATATCAACCGACTATGAAGCGAATTATAGTATTTTGCATTCACTTTTTTCAGTTAATGACCAAATATTGATGTTCCATTTCTTCCCAAAAGGAGAGTTATTATGTATGCAATACGTTCAATTTTAGTGCCCACAGATTTTTCTGACAATGCCGCTCATGCCATAGGATATGCCAAAGAACTGGCGCAACAGAATGCGGCGGTTATTCATCTTTTGCATGTGATAGAGCCGGTTGCTTATCCCGTAAATTGGGGTTATGCCCAAGTTGGTTTTTTGGATATTGAACAAGAATATACCCAAGCTGCCGATACGGAAATGAAAACATTGGCGGATGGCTTAATTGCTGATGGATTCACTGTGATAACCACTATTCAAACCGCTGGTCGGGCATCCGATGAAATTGATCGCTATGCCGCCGAACACGGCATCTCGCTTATTTGCATAGCCACTCATGGGCGCGGCGGAATTGACCATCTGCTTTTTGGCAGTACAACGGAGCGAGTTCTCAGAAAAACACCTTGCCCGGTTTTTGTGGTTAAAACACCGAAAAACAAACAGTAAACGAGACATTCAAGTACATCACAGGGGGAAATACCCCCCTTTTTTTATCTGTGCTATGTGGATAAGATTTACTGCAATTCTTTGATAGTTTTTGTAGGATACGCCATATTAATTACCATTTTCACTCAATTTCTTTCGTTTTCAATAACGGTGTATAGAACATCAGCATATCATCAAACTACATTTTTTGTTTCTAAAGCCGAGAGTGTGTCCGTAATTTTGTGGAATCAAACAGTGACAAAACCGATGACAGCTAAACTTGCACTTATTTTAATGGTACTATGTGCGCTTGGCGGATGCAGTTCAACACGGCAATCCGAACCGACTGCGGAGGGTAATGTGGGTGCAGTAATCAATAGCAGTTCCGATGAGTACGCTCCGTTCCGTTATGATAAACGCACCTTGCTTTTCAGTTCCACCAATCGTGAATGGCAAGGCAGTCGTCCGGCAATGGAACAAGCATCATATTTTTCCACACAGAGCAATGAGGGATTTTCGTCGCCCCGTTTTGCGGAAGAGTTCCCATTAGAAGAGTTTACAGGCAGCGGCTATCCGACCTTTGCGATGAACCCCATCACCAAACAAAAGGAAATGCTTTTTGCTGCGCCATTAAATCCCGGTTCCCCAACCCCGAATGTTGATATTTTTTACTCTGTAAAAAAAGGTGCTGTCTGGAGCAAACCGGTGGCTTTGGCGGCTACTGTTAATTCCGCACTATGGGACTCACAACCATTTTTTGCGCCCGATGGTTCATATTTCCTGTTTTCTTCCGACAGGTCAGGCGGCATAGGCGGTATTGATATATATATGGTGCGGCGAACCACAACGGGCATGTGGTCTTCTCCGATAAATCTTGGCGATTCAATAAATACACCCAATGATGAATTTACGCCTTCAATATCGCCGGACGGAACACTGATGTTCGCTTCCAAAGGATATAAGAAAAAAAAAGATTTCGATATCATTATTGCCGATGGGCAAGGGCAAAGATGGTCGAATGCGCGAGCAATGCCCCAACCATTAAATTCATCCTATAATGACATTAATGCAGCCGTGTGGGGCGACAGCATACTTTTTGCATCAGACCGCCCGGGGGGCTATGGTGGTTATGATTTATATCGCTTTGATTTATGCGGACCGGTTATGATAAGCGGTAAAGTGCGCACTCCCGATGGTATAGGAGCAACAGGCACTGTAACAGCCGTGGATGTCATAGGCAAAGAATATGCAAAAACGGAGGTACAATCCGACGGTTATTTTCGTTTTAATGTACCCGCACGTCAATATTTGATAGTTCGTTATGAGTCGCCATGTGTGCCCGGACGGCATGAAAAACGCATTACCACACCATGCGATGAAGCAAGTGCCGTGGCTTTGGCTCTCGAATTTACAGTAGAAAAGAAAGATTTTATATTCACATTTGAAAAATATGATATTCCATTTTTTGTAAGCGGTTATTATTTGCCCAATACTTCCGAAAACCTCCAAGCTTTACGACTAAAATTCTCTTATGGCTTACTGGGCAATGATGATTCCACGCGCTATGTAGAAAAACCCGGTAAAGAATACAACAGCTATGCTATCGCAGTTGACAGCGCGCTCCATGATGCCTATACATTTATTGCCGAACGTTTGAACTTACTCGACGACGATATATGTGGCGATGACAATAAAGAACTCATAGTCACTATTACGGGATTTGCCGATCCGCGCGGCATTTATGAGAAAGCACGTTACAGCGGCACAACCATAGATGACGAGGATTTTAATTTTCATCTTGACCGCGGCAACCTCATGACCAATGAAACACTCTCTGCATTGCGCGCATATTATACGGCAAAGTGGTTGCAAACAAAAATTGAACAATTACAATCATATAGAAAATATAAAAACAATATTGTCTGGCGAACAAGCGGCAATGGCATTGATGACGATGATACCAAAAATGATTCTGCCAAAAGACGTGTCGAAATAACAATATCTTTATCAAAAAAACAATAATATTTTCACCTATTTCATCGAATACAGTATTTCATGAATGCAACAATTCTCATAACGGGCGGTGCCGGATTTATAGGAAGTAATTTCGTCAGATATATGCTTCATCACACAGAATATTCCATTGTGGTTGTGGATGCGCTCACCTATGCGGGTAATCCCGAAAACCTTGCCGATTTTATAGCCGACAAGCGTTTTACATTTATTCAAGAACGTATTGAACATACAGAAAAAATCAGAGAAATATGTAAACATTATGGCGTAGAGGGAATTATAAATTTTGCGGCGGAAACCCATGTGGACAGATCAATTATGGATCCTTCGCCTTTTGTGACAAGCAATGTGATGGGCACAGTTTCCTTATTGAATATTGCACGAGAATCAGATTTGCGTTATGTACAAATAAGTACCGATGAAGTTTATGGCTCACTCGGTGATGAAGGGTATTTTACGGAATATACTCCATTGCAACCAAGTTCTCCGTATTCTGCTTCAAAAGCATCAGCCGATATGTTTGTGCAATCATTTGTCCATACCTTTGGAGTCAATGCAAGCATCACACGTTGTTCGAATAATTATGGTCCATATCAATTTCCCGAAAAATTAATTCCTCTTATGATTGTGCGAGCTTTGGAAAATGCCGCATTACCGGTGTATGGTGACGGGAAAAATGTTCGTGATTGGATTCATGTGGATGATCACAACAGCGCCGTATGGGCAGTGTATTGTCAAGGGAAAAAAGGAGAGGTCTATAATATAGGCGCATCATCGGAGCAATATAATATTGACATCGTGAAAAAAATATTGTCTTCGCTGGGTAAATCAGAAGATCTCATCACGTATGTCAAAGATCGTCCCGGGCATGACCGACGTTATGCCATAGATTCCGGCAAAATAATGAAAGAACTCGGTTGGCAGCCGCGCATCTCTTTCACCGACGGCTTAGAAGCAACGATACAATGGTATTGCACACATCAACAATGGTGCGAAAATGTTCGAAATGGTGACTATCAACGATATTATCAACAACTGTATGGGAACAATATATGACCGTAGATTCCGTAAAACAAACAAGGCAATCAAACCCAAAAGAGCTGTCGGGCTCGCTGTATGTCTTACAACAGCAAACAGGTGAACAATCGTTAGAGAAAAAATTAGTAGAATTACTGAAAGCCACGCCCGAAATGATTGCTCAAGAGCAATTACAAAACGGAAAACGCTTAGATGTACGAGTATAATTCCATATTTTAAGTATAGAAAGGAAAAAATTATGGCAGTACAATCGCCTTTTAATTTTAAGCAATGGATAGACGAGCATCGTCATTTGTTAAAACCGCCGGTTGGCAATGCAACGGTGTATCAAGATACCGAGTTTATTGTAATGGTGGTCGGCGGTCCCAACTCCCGCAAAGATTATCACTACAATGAAGGCGAAGAATTTTTTTATCAATTAGAAGGTGATATCACCGTAAAAATAATTGATGAAGGAAAACCTCGCGATATTCATATTCGCGAAGGTGAAATATTTTTATTGCCGCCCCGCACTCCACATTCGCCGCAAAGAGGTGAAAACACAGTCGGGCTGGTGATTGAACGCCGACGAGAACAAAAAGAACTTGATGCGTTTATGTGGTTCTGTGAAAATTGCGGACATAAATTATATGAAGAATTTTTACCTTTGACAGATATTGTGAAGCAATTACCGCCAATTTTTGCAAAATTTTACGGTTCGGAAGAATTGCGCACTTGCAATGCTTGCGGCACTGTTATGGAACCTCCCCAACCCAAAAAGTAAGAATATGAAACTCGGAGATTTACGCAAAGAATATACGCTGCATGGTTTGACGCAAGATAATATTGCCGAAACACCGCACATACAATTTGACCGCTGGTTTACTGAAGCACAAAATGCGGGCATAGAAGAACCCAATGCAATGGTGTTGGCTACAGCAACGCGCAACGCTATGCCTACATCGCGAATTGTCTTATTAAAACATTTC
>JAYRWZ010000086.1:0-2798 GCA_041917875.1 Chloroflexota bacterium
CCATCGCAAAAAATTCCATTGTACCCGAAGTGTGTAATACTTTATGTAGAATATCACAGCAGCAATAATGTTTCTAAAAAATTATAGATGAGTTGTGCAACAGTTACCGCTGTTAGCAGTAGTGGTTCTGTTTTGGTCCGTCATTTCGATAGTTTCAATATTTTAAATGCTCCTTGTCCAACAATGAAAAATACAATTGTCCCAACGATAAGGTCAGGATATTTTGAATTTGTCAAGTAAACAAGTCCGCCTGCTACAATTACTCCAAGGTTTACAATTACGTCATTTGATGTAAAAATCATACTTGCTTGCATATGTGCGTCTTTGCTTTTACTTTTTTGCAGTAAATACAAACTCAGTCCGTTTCCAATAAGTGCAAGAATTGAAATAATTATCATTGTCTGAAATGCTGGAATTGTTTCAGTTCCAACAAATCGTCTGATAACTTCAATGAAACCAAAAATTGCAAGTGTCAATTGAAAGTAACCTGCCGATTTTGCAATGTTCTTTTTCCGTGTCATTGTCCCACCAACTGCAAAAAGTGCAAGTCCGTAAACAATACTGTCGGCAAGCATATCCAAACTGTCGGCTACAAGTCCCATTGAGTTTGATATAAAACCTGTCGTAAGTTCAAGTGCAAAAAAGAAAAAGTTGATGGCTAAAACTTGCCAAAGCAATTTTCTTTCCTTGTCTGTGTTATTGGTTGTTGCTTCGTAATTGTCTGCCGAAACACTGTCAATAAGTGAAGTGTCAAATTTTAAGTTGTCAAGTCGCTGAAAAATTTGGTCGTGATTGTCGGTGTGAATAACGGTCAGTTGTCTGTTAGGTATATCAAAGTCCAACGAGTTGATGTTTGTCAAGTCGGCAAGTTTCATCCGTATCATTTGTTCTTCGGATGGGCAGTCCATTTTTGATATTTTAAATGTCGTTTTCTGCATTGTCTATTGTTGTCGGTTGGGTCGCCCTACCATTACTGCTAACTCCCGTATTGGCGCAAAACGTCATTCTTTTCCTCAAAACTACAAAACTTTGCTTATCCATCCAAATATGAACAAAGGAAATTTCTCTATGCCGGAGTAAAAACAGTGCTTTATAGATTCATTACTCTGTTCTTTCAATACAAAATACGCAATGCGTATTTTGTATTGTTGAAACACTATTACATCTGTTTTTGTCAATCCGTCAATACAAAATGCGCAATGCGCATTTTGTATTGTCAGCCAATCAAATCAAGAGGGCTTTTGATCGTACTGATACTCTTATCTGTACCATGCGTGCGCTTAGTTATAATCTAAAAAAGCTGTTGAAATGTATGCGTCGCCAATGTCAGACGCAAATAAAAAATGAATTATAATCCTTTCAAAGCAAACAGAAGCCCAAAATAAGAGTATTAGACCGAAAATGCGTACTATTAAGTACAGTTGCGTCCATTACCATCGCAAAAAATTCCATTGTACCCGAAGTGTGTAATACTTTATGTAGAATATCACAGCAGCAATAATGTTTCTAAAAAATTAACGATGAGTTGCGCAACAGTGACCGATGGTGATGGTGGGTTTTATGTTCATTTAGACCGGAAACTATGTGATTACGGCGTTTTCTGTATTCAAATCTTTAAAAATCATCATGGAAGTCTCTACCATAGCTATAATCCCAGTGTAATTTTCGTAAAGGATTTACCTGCTCTATTGTTCTTTTCTCAAATAAGCTAAGGAGCACCCGCAGACTTAATTTCCCCCGAAATGTTCTTTTTCTGATGCTCCCGCCTTTTGGATCACAACATAATCCGCTTTAATTACTAAGTTATCAAAAAATATTCTACTCTTTCTTTCCTATGCTTTCAATAATATTGCCACTTGTGTCTTTTGCATGAAACCAAAACTCCGTATCATTCATTGCAATCTCTTCACTATGAACTTATAAAAGGAACACTCAAGAAACTGTAAATAAATTTTTTGTACGCATAAACAATGCAATAATTGCAGAAAACAGTGCTCCTCCAATAATAACGCTCAGCACTATTTTCACCGAATACGACAATAAATTAAAGTTGTTTGACAATTCTTTGTCTGTATATACTGTATCAATACCGCTTGCTATCTGTGACATACCATGAGCAATCATATCGGAATAAAACATCGGATTGATGAACTGCACATAAATAATATGCCCTAAAAGAGCGAGCGGTGCACCAATAACAGCCATAAAAAATCCTGAAGAAAAAGCAGATTTGTAAGAAATTATGCCTCCTTTTTCTTTTTTCTTCTCCCTTATGGTTTTATAGGTAAAATATACGGGGACGGGCAAAAATAGATTACTGAGATATGGGTGCACATCAATATAGACAGTATGCAATCCAATACTATATTCAGCTAAGATCCATACAAAAGCAATGATACCCAAAATGAGGGCATATCGAATTTCGACACGCATAGTGTATTATGCAAAAATGAAATAAAAAAAGAGTCCGCAACACAAAGTTCCGGACTCGGTTTACTGTATATTAGGCAGCATTCGGGTCTGATTGCCACAAACCGTGTGTATTACCTTCAGTATCGGTAAAATATGCTACCCACCCCATTGTTGGTACCGCCATTTTGGGTACTGTTACCGTACCTCCTGCTGCAATAACTTTATCGCAATACTCATCAACGGAAGCAACATCAATGGCATTGATAACCGCTTGCGGATAATTGGGATCACGCTTTGCAATGGCTCCGTCAATTCCCATTTCGCCCTCAGATGCCGATGTGCTGCACATAAGATATGCATCACCCTCTCCCCAACTATTGATTTGC